>CALDHQ010000228.1 GCA_937894055.1 uncultured Polymorphobacter sp. | reverse complement strand
GGCGGTGCGCAACGGTGCATGGTGTGCGGGCCAGCGCGGACGACAACCCCTCCACCGCCAAGCGGCGGTCCCCCTCCCCGAAGACGGGGAGGATGTTACTTGGTCTTGGCGGGCTGGCTCGCGGCGGCGGCCTGCGCGGCATCGACATCGGCGACGGCCTTGCGGACCATCGCGCCTTCGGCGGATTTGTCGGCGGTCGAGCCGGGTTCAGGGGCGCTGTCGCAGCCGGCGAGCACGAGCAACAGGACGGTGGCAACGGGCAGCGACTTCATGCGCGTGTCCTTCAGGGTTGCTGGGTCGGTTCGGGCGCCTTGGGCGCATCGGCGGGTTTGGGCTGCGGCGTCGCGCCGGGCGCGAGCGGCGCATCCTCGACCGGTGCCTCGTCGTCATCGGGCATCGGCAGGCCGCTCCAGATCTGCGCCTTGCGCCGCGACAGGAACGCCGCGCGCACCGTCGCATATTCGTCGAGGCTGTCGGCGAGCGCATTGTCGGCGCCGGCTTCGAGCAACTCGGCGCGGGTGACGGTGGCCTTGGCGCCGAAGATCGCGATCGTCCAGTACGGCCCGATCGTGCTCAGGGCATTGCGGATCATGTCGGCGGGGTCGAGCACGATGTCGGCGCCGAGCCCGGCGAAATCGAGCAGCGTGCGCGGTCCGAAGATCGGGAACATCATGTACGGCCCCGACGGGATGCCCCAATAGGCGAAGGTCTGGCCGAAATCTTCCTTCTCGCGCGGGCGGCCCATGTCGGTGGCGTGGTCGGCAAGGCCGCCGACGCCGAGCGTGCTGTTGATGATGAAGCGGTCGAGCGTGCGGAACGCCTGGCTGACCTTGCCCTGCAGCACCGCGTTGGCGAACGACAGCGGCTCGAGGTAGTTGTCATAGGCGTTGCCGATGCCGCGCCGCGCCGCCGCCGGCACCACCGCGCGGTAGCCCTGCGCCAGCGGCTTCAGCGCATATTTGTCGGCGCGCTTGTTGAATTTGTAGATCTGCCGGTTGGTCGATTCCCACGGGTCAGCCTCGGCGCGCGCCATGCTGCCCGGGCGCGGCGTCGCGCAGGCGCCGACCAGCACCAGCGCAAGTGCGGCGATCGAGGCGGGAATCAGGCGCATCAAAACCCTTTGGAAACGTTTATGCTGCGGTGCCACAGCCGCGCTGGAACAGCAAGTACGACCCCCGCCGGCGTGATGCGCAATTGACCGCATATAAAGATATGTTTATATCCCGCCGCGATGCAAACCGCGCTCGCCATATTCCGTGCCTTAGCCGATCCGACGCGGTTGCGCATGCTATTGCTGGTGCGCGCCATGGAGCTGTCGGTGGGCGAACTCGCCGCCGTGCTGCGCCAGAGCCAGCCGCGGGTGTCGCGCCATGTCCGCATCCTCGCCGATGCCGGGCTGCTGCGCCGCTACAAGGAAGGCGCCTGGGTCTTCGTGCGACTGGGTGACGCGTCGTTGACCGCACCGGTGTGCGCGGCGCTCGATGCGCTGTCGGTCAAGGACGGCGGCGTCGCCGAAGCCGACCGCGCCCGGCTGACCGAAGTCCGCGCCGAACGCGTCGCCGCCGCCAACGCCTATTTCGCTGCGCACGCCGACCAATGGGACGACATCCGCTCGCTGCATATTGCCGAGGATGTCGTCGAAGCCGCGATGCAGGCGGCGCTCGGCGACCGGCCGGTCGGGCGGCTGCTCGACATCGGCACCGGCACCGGCCGCATCATCGAACTGTTCGGCACGCGCGCCGCCAGCGCCATCGGCATCGACCGCTCGCCCGACATGTTGCGGCTGGCGCGCGGCAAGCTCGAAGCCGCCGGGCTCGCCGACTGCGAAGTCCGCCAGGCCGACATGTATGCGCTGCCGCGCCCCGATGGCAGCGCCGATACCGTGGTGCTGCACCAGGTGCTGCATTACGCGCAGACACCGGCGCTGGCCGTCGCCGAGGCGGCGCGTGTGCTGTCGCCGGGTGGCCGGCTGCTCATCGTCGATTTTGCCCCGCATGCCCGCGAGGAACTGCGCGCCCGCCACGCCCATGCGCGGCTCGGTTTCGAGGACGCGCAGGTCTGCGACTGGATGGCGGCAGCGGGGCTGGCACCGCGCGTCGTCGAACATCTGCGCGGCGGGGCTACCGAGGCACTGACGGTGACACTGTGGCTTGGCGAGCGCCCGGGTGCTGCCGCGACCAAGCCCCGCATTCAGGATCGAAAGGACGCCGCATGACGCTGACCCAGGCCGAGAAATACGAAGCGGCCCGCGCGCACGGCACGCCGCTGTTCGCCGACCTGCCCGGCGATATCGACATCAGTTTTGAGTTTTTCCCGCCGAAGACCCCGGCGATGGCGTGGGTGGCCCTATGGCTCGAACCGCGGAAGGCCAACCCGCCCATGGCGATGGTCACCGTTGCACTGGACGCAGGCGAGGCGGCGCGCTGGATGCTGCATTGCCACCATATGCCGCACCTGTCGACCGGCATGATGACAGAGTTCGCGGTGTCAGCCTGATCGCTACGCAATAGGCCTGCCCGGCATCGCACGGGCAGGCCTTTCGGCGAAAGGAGACCGCTATGAACAGACGTGACATTTTGCTCTCCACCTTGGCGTTGGCCCTGATGGCCGAACCGGCTTTTGCCCGCCCTCCGTTCAAGCTTGGCGGTGATCCGGTCCCTCTGCTGTCGCCACCATTCAGCGATGGCGAAGGGCGCAAGCTGATGCTTTCCGATTTTGCGGGCCGCGTCGTGTTGTTGAACATCTGGGCCTCGTGGTGCCCACCCTGCCGCGAAGAAATGCCTGCCCTTGATGCGTTGCAACGCAAACTCGGTGGCCCTGATTTCGCGGTTGTGCCGATCTCCATTGATACGGGCGGGATCGACACTGCACGCCGCTTTTACCGGGAAATTGGCATCCGCGACCTTGGGCTGTACTGGGGCGAAGATATCCGCGTGCAACTGGCTTTCGCGGCATTCGGTTTGCCCACAACGCTGCTGATCAACCGCAAAGGGCAGGAATTGGCCCGTATCTTTGGGCCCGCAAAGTGGCATAAGCCTTCGGCAATCGCGCAGATTGAAAGCGTCATTGATGCGGGTTGATGGCAATGCGTGACAGCGGTTTCACATGACCGTCCTTGCCGCCTGCTGGCTGCTTTTCGGATCGGCATTCCTGTCGGCCACGCTTTTGCCGGGCTCGTCCGAGGCTGTGTTGCTTGGCCTTCTGGCAGGCGGCACTGGACAGCCCGCCCTGCTTGTCACTGCGGCATCGCTTGGCAACATTGCGGGTGCGACTGTGAATTGGGGCATGGGGCGGTATATTCTGATCTTCAAGGACCGATCATGGTTTCCGATCAAGGATGCCACAAACGCCCGCGCACAAGCCTGGTTTGCCCGCTATGGCATCTGGTCGCTTTTGCTGTCGTGGGTGCCAATCATCGGTGATCCGTTGACGCTGGTGGCGGGGATCATGCGGGTGTCCATCGGGCCGTTTTTGATCTTCGTCGCTGTCGGCAAGGTGCTGCGTTACGCGATAATCGTGTTGGCCTGGCAATACTGGCCAGCGTGATGCGCGGCGTGGCGCCTAACCCCTGCTGCAGGCCATAGGCAAAGCTTCCAGCTCAGCCTCGATGATCTGCGCGACATCTTCAGCCAGAACAAGGGGTTGGGCGACATCATCGCACGTCTGATGAACTTGCCCTTCTATCGCGCGCTGGCCTTCACGCTGGTCTATTGCTTTACCGTGACGCCTGTTGCGATGGCGCTGGGCTTTGCGATTCTCAATGGTTTATTTCGCGCCTACGTAACGGGGTTGGCTGCGACGGCAGAACAGTTGACAGTAATGCTGA
>CALDHQ010000227.1 GCA_937894055.1 uncultured Polymorphobacter sp. | reverse complement strand
ACGAGATACATTGGCGTGACTGGAGTTCAGACGTGTGCTCTTCCGATCTATCTCTTGGGTGGCGCCCTAGGCCACCATGCCGGCCCGCTCCAGCATCGCGTGCAGCAGCACGTTGCAGCCGGCCGTGATGTGTTCCGGCTGGGCATCCTCGATCTCGTTGTGGCTGATGCCGTCCTTGCAGGGGATGAAGATCATGCCGGCCGGGGCCAGTCGGGCCATGTAGACGGCGTCGTGGCCGGCGCCGGAGACGGCGGGCATGTTGCTGTAGCCCAGCGCATCGGCGGCCTTCTGCACGGCGGCGATGCAGTCGGGGTGGAAAGGCTGCGCCGGGTAGTTGCTGACGGGCGTGATCGCGATGGACAAGCCGCTGGCCCGGCACATCTTCGCGTCGCTCGGCCTGCGCGACGACGTCGTCCGGGCGTACACGCAGCTCTACAATGCGCACGCCGCAGCCATTGCGCAGACGCGGGCGCTCCAGACGGAGCTCGTCGCGCTGCAGACGCGGCTCGCGCTCGCGGCGGCCTACGCGGCTCTGCGGAATCGCGACGCCGCGGCCGGCGAGCTGCTCAAGGCCAAGGGCTATGACTTCGACGTCGCCTTCACCAGCGTCCAGACGCGCGCCATCCAGACGCTCAACATCGTGCTCGAAAAGATGGACCGGCTGTGGCTGCCGGTGACCAAGGACTGGCACCTCAACGAGCGCCACTACGGCGGCCTGACCGGGCTCGACAAGGCCGAAACCGCCGCCAAATATGGCGACGAACAAGTCCATATCTGGCGCCGCAGCTTCGACACGCCGCCGCCGCCGATGGAAGCCGGCTCGCCGTTCGACCTTTCGAACGACCGCCGCTACGCCGGTGTCAAAGTCCCCGCCACCGAAAGCCTGAAGGACACCATCGCGCGCGTCCTGCCCTATTGGGAGGCAGTCATCGTCCCCGAACTCAAGGCCGGCAAACGCGTCGTCATCTCGGCGCACGGCAACTCGCTGCGCGCGCTTGTGAAGCACCTGTCGGGCATTTCGGATGCCGACATCCCCAACCTCGAAATCCCGACCGGCCAGCCGCTGGTTTACGAGCTCGACGAGGCGCTCAAGCCGCGGGCGCGGTTTTATCTGAAGGACGCTTAAGGGCCTCCGGCGGGCAGGGGCTTGCCCCTGCACCCACAAATTGCGGACAGCGCATCAAACGCCATGCCGTTTATGTGGTACCGGCAACTCATGGGTGCAGGGGTCACCCTTGCCCGCCGGAGGCTCTTTTTCAGCAGCGCAATTGCAACAGCGGCCTGACCTCCCTAAGGTGCATCGCTTCCTGCTGGGGAGCAAATATGGACAAGCCGCTGGTCGGTATCATCATGGGCAGCACGTCCGATTGGGCGACGATGAAGCCCGCTGCCGACATTTTGACCGCGCTTGGCGTGCCGCACGAAACGCGCGTTGTTTCGGCGCACCGCACCCCGGCGCGGCTGGTGGATTATGCGACGACGGCGGTCGGACGCGGTCTACGCGCGATCATCGCGGGGGCCGGTGGCGCGGCGCATTTGCCGGGCATGGTGGCATCGATGACGCGGCTGCCGGTGTTCGGCGTGCCGGTGCAATCGAAGGCGTTGAGCGGCATGGACAGCTTGTTGTCGATCGTCCAGATGCCTGCCGGCATTCCGGTCGGCACGTTGGCGATTGGCCCGGCGGGGGCGACCAATGCGGCGCTGATCGTTGCGGCGCAGCTGGCGACCACCGATCCGGCGCTCGCCGAACGGCTCGACGCGTGGCGCGCCGCACAAACCGACAATGTTGCGGAGACGCCCGAGTGACCGCACGCCAGATGATTGCACCGGGTTCGACAATCGGGATTCTGGGCGGCGGCCAGCTCGGCCGGATGCTGGCGCTGGCGGCTGCCAATATGGGCTACCGTATCCACATCTTCGCGCCCGAAGCCGAGCTGCCGGCGGGCGATGTCGCAGCGCAAGTGACGCGCGCGGCGTTCGATGATTTCGATGCGCTCGACGCCTTTGCCGCGCAGATCGATGTCGCGACGTTCGAGTTCGAGAATATCGACGTCGCCAGCGTCCGGCACCTTGCCACCAAGGTCGCCGTGCTGCCCGGTGCGGCGGCGCTCGAAATCGCGCAGGACCGGCTGAGCGAGAAGGCCTTTGTCCATGAGCTCGGCGGCGCCACCGCGCCCTACCGCGCGGTCGACAGCTTGGCCGAGCTGGTGATGGCGCTCGATGCGCTCGGCACGCCGGCGCTGCTCAAGACGCGGCGCATGGGCTATGACGGCAAGGGCCAGGTCCGCATCAACGCTGACAGCGAGGCCGAGGCGGCGTGGGCGGCCATCGGCGGCCACTCGTGCATCCTTGAAGGCTTTGTGCAGTTCGACGGCGAGTTTTCGGTGCTGCTGGCGCGCGGCCAGGACGGCGACACGCGCGTCTATGACGTGCCGCACAACCGCCACGACGGCGGCATCCTTGCCACCAGCCAGGTGCCGGCGCCTGCCGACATTGCCGCGCACGCGCCCGAGGCGATGGCACTGGCGCGCCGCGTTGCCGAACGGCTCGACTATGTCGGGCTGCTGACGCTGGAGTTCTTCGCCACCGAAAACGGCCCGGTGTTCAACGAGATGGCGCCGCGCGTCCACAACAGCGGCCATTGGACGATCGAGGGCGCGCGCGTCAGCCAGTTCGAAAACCACATCCGTGCGGTCTGCGGCCTGCCGCTCGGCAATCCGGCGCTGACGGCGCCGAGCGTGCGGATGACCAACCTGCTCGGCGACGCGGTGCACGACTGGGCGACGCTACTCGCGGACCCCAATGCCCATCTTCACCTCTACGGCAAGAGCGAGGTCAAGACCGGGCGCAAGATGGGGCATGTGACCTGGCTATGAGCCCCGACGCGCAAGCCGCAGCGGTGCTGCATTTCTGGTTCGAGGAGACGCCGCCGGCGCTGCATTTCGCGCGTGACGCCGGGCTCGATGCGGCGATTGCCGAACGCTTCGGCGCGCTGCATGCCGAGCTGTCGCGGCGCGTGACGCCCGACTGGCGCGCGAC
>CALDHQ010000226.1 GCA_937894055.1 uncultured Polymorphobacter sp. | reverse complement strand
CGATTGAAGAGCGCCAAACAACTGGGTGCAGGCCTCAGGCCTGCCCGCCGGAGGCCCTTCTAGGCCTTGGTCGCAAACCAGATGATATGCCGCGGCCCCTTGCCGTTGCTGCGCGCCCGCACGACAATTTCCTCGACGCTGAAACCCGCCGCGCCCAGCCGGCGGGTGAATTTCGGATCGGGGGCAGCCGACCACACCGCCAATATGCCGCCGGGGCGCAGTGCGTCGCGGGCTTCGGCGAGGCCGCGTTTGGCGTAGAGGCTGCCGTTGTCGTCGCGCACCAGCCCGTCGGGGCCGTTGTCGACGTCGAGCAGGATGGCGTCATAGTCGGCGCGGCCGTCGTGGATGAGCGCGCCGACATCGGCGATATGGACGCGCACGCGCGGGTCATCGAGGCAGCCGGCGGCGAGCGCTGCCATGGGGCCGCGCGCCCAGTCGATGATTTCGGGGACGAGTTCGGCAACGGTGATGCGCGCTTGCGCGTCGACTTCTGCGAGCGCCGCGCGCAACGTGAAGCCCATGCCGTAGCCGCCGATCAGCAGATGCGGCGCCTTGCGCCCCGCCAGCCGTTCGCAAGTCATCGTGGCGAGCGCGATTTCGGAGCCGCTCATCCGGCTGCTCATCAGCTCGTTGCGGTCGAGCACGATCATGAAGTCGTCGCCGCGGCGGAACAGCCGCAGTTCGTCGCCGCCGGGGATTTGCGCGGTGTCGAGCAGTTCGCGAGCGATCATGGGCGGGGTCTCCGGAGGGTCAACGGTTGAGGCGCTTGTCATCGCTGGTGGTGAAATCGAAGCGGATGCGGACCCAGGTGCCCCACATCGGCTCGCCGCCCTTGCGCGGCGGCCTTACCCGAAACTGCCACGCCGCCTCGCGCAACGCACTCGCCAGCCGCGAGCCGCGCGGCGATTCCTCGAGTTCCTGGCAATCCTCGACATGATTGCCCTTTACGGTGCGGCAGACAATGACGGCCCAGCTGTCGGGCGGCGCGCCCTGCGGCAGATAGCCGGCTAGTTCGGCGTGCGTCGGCTCGCGCACCCATTCGGCATTGTACAGCGGCGCGCCGCCGGGGCCCTGGCCGGGGCCATAGGGGGCGGGGGTGTCGCTGCCTTCGGTCTGCGCGAGTTCGCTGCGGTGGTTGGGCAGTTTCGAAATGTCGAGCGGCTGGTCGAGCTGCGGGCCGAAGGTGATGTTGGTCGGCGGTGGTGGCGGCGGCGGCTTTGCCGGCGGCTGCTTTTCGGGCTTGGGCGTCGCCTTTTTCGCGGTGGGCGACGGCGTCTTGACGGTGCGCTCGGCGGCAACATTGTGCGCTTCGATGATGCGCATGTCCTCGAGCTTCTTGCGCACCGTCGGCGCCAGCATGAACAGCATATAACCGAGCAGCAGGTGGACGAGCACGACGAAGAGGAAGCCGAGCACGCGGCGCGGTACGCCGGACTCGCGCTGCGTCGCCCACCAGTCCGCAACAGCGCTGGTCACCCGGCGGTATCCGGATGCTCCTTGAGCAAACGAGCTGCCTCGATGCCGGCGGGATCGGAAGGTGCGACCTTGACGATGGCATCCCAGGCGGCGCGCGCCAGCTTGAGCTTGCCCTGCGCGAAGGCGATGTTGCCGGCTTCCAATGCGACATCGATATCGCCTGGCAGCAGTTGGCCGGCCTTGAGGATGGCGGCTTCGGCGGCGGGCAGATTGCCGGCGCTGCGTTCGATGGTCGCGGTCAGCAGCCAGCCATCGCCCGATTCGGGATTGAGCGCGACGGCCTTGGCGATATCGGCACGCGCGCCGTCGAGGTCGCCGAGTTCGACGGCGGCGCGGCCGTGGTCGATCAGCAAATCGGGGCGTTCGGCGCCGGTGTCGCCGGCCGCCGCCAGCCAGATGGCGCTGAGTCTGGGCGAGTTTTGCCAGCGCATGTTGAAGCAACGTGGTGAGGAGAAACAGCGCGTGCGCGAAGAGTTCGCCATGCTGGAGGCCTATCTTGGCGTCGAAAAAATCCGCTGGGGCGACAGCCTCGACCTCGAAATCCGCGCTGACCCGGTCGCGCTTGAGGCCGAGATTCCCGCCTTCCTCCTGCTGCCGCTGGTGGAGAATGCGATCAAGCACGGCGGCGCCACCACGCCGGGCGTGCTTCGCATCCGCCTCATTGCAGCCTGCGACCGCGGTGCCCTCCGCTTTGAAGTGGCGAACTCGGGAATCTTCTCCCATTTGCCGGCGGCGGGTGTCGTCAGCACCAGCCTTGGTCTTGAAAACATTCATCGGCGGCTCGCCCGTTACTACCCCGCCGCACACACTTTCGCCATCGGTCAGGAAGGCGAATGGGTGGTCGCACGGTTGAGCCTCGCGATCCCATCGGCGGCCGTGGGCGAACGCTCCCCTGCGAGCTAAAGCCGCTCGCTAAAACCGTCCGAGCGTTCCAATTTTTAGCCAATCTTATGCTGAAGGCGGTATTGATCGATGACGAACCCCCGGCGCGCGCCACGTTGCGGCAGCTGCTTTCAGTTCACCCGGAGGTTCACGTCGTCGGCGAGGCGGGTCTGCTGGCCGCAGGCGTGCCGCCCCACATCGCCTTCCAGCGCGCGTCCGCGGTGCTCGAAGCGCTGGGTATCGCGCCGATCGAGACCGACCTCGGCGGCGAGGCCACCAAAGCCACGATGTTTGCGCGGCTGGGCAGTAAAGTAGCCCTATGCGATTACGATGAAAAAGGCCTGAAGGAAACGGAAACCCTCGCTCAACAAGCGGGTGCCGCTGCCGTGTTGGCTGTCAAAGTGGATGTGTCCAGCAAAGCTGCGATTTACGCATTTGCTGAACAGGTCAAAAGCACATTGGGTAATGCGCACGTCATCATCAACAATGCAGGTGTTGCCGGCGGTGCTCAGCCCGTTTGGGCGATCGAAGATTCGGACTATGAACGCGTGATGGCAATCAACTTCTGGGGAGTTTTGCACGGTACACGTGCATTTTTGCCCCAGCTGATCGCCAACAAAGAGGGGGCTGTGGTTAATGTGTCCAGTATTTTTGGTTTGGTGGGCACCCCCAGTAATTCCG
>CALDHQ010000225.1 GCA_937894055.1 uncultured Polymorphobacter sp. | reverse complement strand
CGAGGCCCGAAATGAACGACTTGGCTTCGGACGGCGAGGTGAACGGCGCGACTTTGGTGGCGCCGGGGAACTCACGCGCCAGTGCGTCGACGGCGACGCCGTCATCGTCGTTGGGCAGCGGCGAATTGACATGGCCAAACAGCATGACCTCGACGTCGCCGCGCGCCAGCAGCGCCGCGACCAGCCCGCGAGTCAGCGCCGCATAATCGACTTCGATGCCGAATTCGTTCTTGCCGGTGTAGCCGCCGCTGAACAGCAGCCCCGACACGTTGATGCCGATGCGCGGCTTGCCCGTCGATTTGGGCTGGCGTTCGAACGGCAGCGCGAACGCGACATCGACCGCCTGGAACGCCTTGGCGTGCGGTGCTAGCTTGGCGAGCGCCGCCATCGACAGCGGGTCGCGCGCAAACACAGCCTCTGCGCGCGTGCAAGCCCAGGCGGCGGCGGCCGAGTGTGGCTGGCGCGAAAACGGCCCGATGGTTTGCGGGGACAGGATCATCGGCACGCCGCGGGCAATGGCCATCGCCTTGGTCGCCATGATGTAGGCGAAGCGCTTGTCGGGGTAGATGTCGGCAAAGCTGTCGCCAGCGCCAACTTTTGACACCACCTGCACCTTTGCGGCCTTGGCAAAAAGCCGCCGCCCTGCTTCGGCTAGCACCGACCCGTCAGCACCGCGCGCCACAATCACCCGCTTGGCGACGCCACGCGCCACCAGTTCGCTTGCAAAATCAGCACTTTGCGCGCGAGTTTCCAACTTGCGCCCTGCAAGCTCTTCCGCCTCTTCGCCATCCATTCGCAGCACGAACAACCCCGGAATCGGGTTGCGCACCGCTTCACGCAACGGCGCACCCGAGGTATCCAGCACCACATTCAGCCCCGGCATCGACCGTGCCAGCCGTGCCGGAAAATCCACCGGCACGCCGGGGGGCTGGCTGCCCGAAATCACCCCAATCGCCCCCGGTCTGGCAGAGGCGCGCAGCAGTAAGAACACCCGTTCTTGATCGGCTTCAGACCAGACCGGGCCGGGCAGCATGAAGCGATACTGCTTGCCGGTGGTGCCTTCGTTGACGGTGAGCGACTGGCGCGTCTCGCCGGCGCTGGCCAACCTGCGCGGCGTCGCCCCCGCATCGCTGGGATTGTTGGCGCGCACCTGCGTCCAGTTGCCGACCAACGACGCGATACCGCGCACGGCGCCGCCAAAGATCCCGCCGCTGCCCATGTGGCTGGCGGCGGTCATGGGTCTCGCTGGGGGTCGAAGGCCGGTGTACAGAGTACACGTTCCAGCGGCCGAGAGTCGCGCTGCCTGCACTGGCGCCCAACGGCGCTCTATGGCGACTCGAGCTCTTGGACCGTGTCGATCAGCCTCGCGGCCTTTGCCAGGCGGGCGTGCACGTCGCTGCCGGCGCCGCGCAGGCAGGTCTCGACCTCGCGCGCCAGGCGCTTGACGAGCGCGGCAGCAGTCAGCGGTGCAGTGAGCGGCAGTGGCGCTTTGACGAAGAACGGCGCTTTCGATTTGACGATCAATGGAGCGCATAGCGCCACGGGCCAGACAGATCGGAAGAGC
>CALDHQ010000224.1 GCA_937894055.1 uncultured Polymorphobacter sp. | reverse complement strand
GGTGCTCTTTGGGCAATCGGGGCTAGGGAAATCGTCGTTGTTGCAGGCGGGTGTTTTTCCGCGGCTGCGGGCGAACAGCTATTGGCCGATCTACATCCGGCTCGACCATGGCCCGGGCGGTCACCCCGCGGTCCTTGGCGCGCTTGAGCGCCGAGACGATCCGGGTCCAAGGAGGTTTCATCAACCGTCGCTGATCCGTTGAGGATGACGCGGACGACGGTTGATGATGTTGGCTGCTCTGGCCGATGCCAAGTGCCGAGAGCTGACCCACCGCTTCGTAGGTGAGCGTGCCTGAACGGCTGACCACGCCGATGCCCAGGCGTTGGGTGTGGCTTGCAGCAAGGCCTACAAGATGGCCATGAATGACGTGGGCGACGTGCTCACTGCAGTCAAGAAAACTATCGGCGATGCTGTCATGCCGGTGTTCACCGAGCTGGCTGAGTACTTTGCCAGCACCGGGCCCTATGTGGTGCAAGTCTTCAAAGGCGCGATGATGGGCTTGCTGGCCGTCTTCGAAGTCGTGAAGGGGGCGGTCAAGACTGTAGCTGGCGTCATCTTTGAAGCTTTTAGCCTCATCGTGGACGGCGCTGGCCTGATTGGCGACGTGTTTGCCAAGCTGTTTGCCGGTGACTTTAGCGGTGCCTACGAGTCCGCCAAGCAGGTTGGGACGCGTGTTGGCCAGGCGTTCAGTGGTGCATTCCAGAACTTTCTGGACGCAGGCAATGAAACTGGCGACGCCGTCAAGCGCCACATGGAGCGGCTGTACGGTGATAAGACTGCGGTGGCAGGTCCCAAGTCCGGCACCAAGACCATGGGCGACTTTGGCAAGTCCAACGGAACCACCAAAGAGCTTTCGGAACGAGTTTTGAGAATGCTTGGTTTTTAACCGGAGCATCGATTTCAGCGAAGAACGCACCTTGAACAAAGTTAAAATAATAAAGCATTCCAATCCAAACAACGCCTGAGAAATAATGTATATAGCGATAAAGCATTTCGAGACCAGCAGCTGAAAATAATGAAAAAGTCATGAGACCCCCAAAGTATGTTATATATCATGAGAATATATCAATAATTCAGAGATATTAACAATAGAAAATAGATTATTCCGTAGATTCCTTAAGCTGAAACTATAAATTTTAAAAGAACATCTTTAAAGCTAGATGGGTTAAAAGGTTTAGTCACAAAATGATTCATACCAAGAGAGAGAAGTTCACTTAAGCCTTGTGACATTACATCGGCCGAGAGTCCAATGATTGGTGTTGGGTTGTCTGGCTTCTCTGCGCGCTTCAGGCAAACGGCGGTCTCGCGGCGAAATCTGCAGAAATTCAACTTGCCGATGTGGATCGGATTCAACTGTGACTTCAGAATGCGTTTGGCCTCGTCGTCCCCCTTGTCCGCAGCAAGACCTTGAAACTCGGCTCGGAATTGTCTTCCGCCCGCGCCGCTAATCTGATTATTAACAATATCTTGAAGAAGCTCGTCCCGCCAGTCGTCTTCAGCGAGAAGATGCTCCTCGTCGATCTCCTGTTTGAAGGTCTTGAGGTGCTCGGGCAGCTCGTAGTTCGCGTAGCCCTCAAACGTCTTGATCGCAACGTGCCGAAACTGGCGAGCTCCAGCGATTATTCCGAACGGCTCGCGCGCGATGTACCGTGCACATGTGCGGCGCAATTGCCGAGGATTGAACTTCCAAGGCAGCCCATCTTGACGATTGGGAATGGTGTTGGGCCACTGGCGGTTGATATATAGCACCAGCTTCTGAATGCTCTTCGCATAGTCTCCATCTGCGTAGGGTTGGCCCTCTCGATTCACGAAGAGTATCTTCGTCTTTGTGATGCTACGTCGACGTTTGGTTGCACGTGACAGGATTTCCAAGGCGATCGCGACCTCCTCGACGACGACCGCGACATGAGAGAGGCCTGCCTGACGGAGAAGAGGAGGAACGCCGAGGCGCTGCGCGCGGAGGAGGAGGCGCGGTGGCAGGAGATGGTGGAGGGGGGCTTGGCCTCGCCCTCGTCCACGACCCCCTCCGGCGCTGGCGGCGGCATCAGCGCCGCGAGCGCGGTCCCGTTGACCGGCAGCCCCGGCCAGATCGTCCGCAGGTAAAGCGACACACCCGCGGCCGAAACCGCCATGAATACGGGCACGCCGAGCATACCCAGACCAAACTGCATGAACCCGGCGAGCGGCCCGAGCGTGTTGCCGACCGTCGCATAGTCGCCGCCCGCAAGCGGGAACGACGAACCGAGCTCGGCCTGGGCGAAGGTGAACACCAGCGTCATCAGCCCGCCGAGCAGGAACGCGAGCGGCGCGCCGGTGCCGGCGTGGTGGAGGATGTCGGCGCCCGCGACGAGCACCGAGGCGCCCGGCGACAGCACCGACAGCGTCAGCAGTGCGACCCCCAGCGGGCCGAGCACGCGCGTCAGTGGCTGGACCGATGATTCCGACATGATGCCCCCCGGCGCCGCGTTATGCGGAAATGCAACAAACGCTATTGTCGCAGCTGGGTCAATTGCGTCAGGACTTCGCCATTGCTCCCGCTGTTGCCTGAATGCAAGGGGCAGTCTAGAATGGTAACCTTGGGGCTGTTTGCTATCTGGCGGCTTGCGGAGTGGTGATTGAAGATAGCTGCCGTTGTCCGGTCACCCGGCCCCGGTCATACCCCCATCAATTTCCGATCGCCTGCTTTTGCCAGAAGTCGCCATTCATCCCGCAGTGGCGCCTGTGGATACGAAGCCCGATCAACCTGGTCGGCAGGTGACGCTGCGTCGCACCTTTCACATTCGCGAGTAGCTTGTTACTGACTGATAAGAATGGTGCAGCATGTGCATTCCAGTGTAGCGTTTCAGCTTTAGGAACAGGTGATTTCTGCCAGAGAACTTGTTGCATCCGTCCGGTACTTGCGATCATGCCCCGGCAGACGCCTAACATCTTTCTATCCTACAGCCGGCAGGATATTGGCATCGCCGGTAAGGCGGCGGCGCTGGCGGCTGCCATGCCGCTGATGCGGTGGGCAGCATGAGCGAAGCCAAACCGCCACGCGTCTTCCTGTCCTATTCGCGGCCCGACCGGGCGCGGGTGGCGAAGCTGGCCGAGGCGCTCAAAGACGACGTTCCGGACGGCAGCTTCCGGGCACAGCGCCGCATCCCGCGAACGACGTGAATGGGGCGCAATGCAGTCAGCACGATCGGAACTCCCCAGCGTCCGCTTTAACGCAAGCGCTTCCCGAAACCGGCCAGTCCGCCTTCCACCCCATTCAAGACATAGCGCACCCAAATCCGTGCGACGTCCGCCAGCATGCGCCAGCAAGCATCCCTAGCCGCAATCCGTTTGGGGTAACAAATGGGGTAACAGATTTTGCGACGCTGTCTAAAGCGCCGCAAATTCAATATGTTATCTGAAGAAAATGGCTCCCCGGGTAGGATTCGAACCTACGACCATCCGATTAACAGTCGGATGCTCTACCACTGAGCTACCGAGGAACGAGGCGCGGGCTATAGCAACGCGTTTGCGGGACGACAAGCGCAAAGCGGATTAAATCTGCAAGAAGCTGAAGAGCCTCCGGCGGGCAGGGCCTCAGGCCCTGCACCCATGTGTTTGCCGCACTTCAATCGGGTGCAGGGCCTAGGCCCTGCCCGCCGGAGGCTCTTCCCAGCCTCAGCTCAAAAACTGCTCGAGCGAAATCCGGTCATCGAGCGCATATTCGGGGTCGAACAGCAGTTCGAGCGACACCGATTTGTCGGTGGTGATGCGGACGTGCGCGACATCGCGGACTTCGAGCTGGTCGGCGACGGCGCTGACCGGGCGCTTGTCGGCCTCCAGCACGCGGAATTCGACCACCGAGGCATCGGGGATCAGCGCGCCGCGCCAGCGCCGCGGCCGGAACGGGCTGATCGGGGTGAGTGCGAGCAGGTCGCTCGACAGCGGCAGGATCGGGCCGTTGGCGGACAGGTTGTAGGCGGTCGAGCCGGCGGGCGTTGCCACCATGACGCCGTCGCACGCCAGCTCCGCCATGCGGACGCGGCCGTCGATGCTGATTTCGACCTTGGCGACCTGGCGGGTTTCGCGCAGCAGCGACACTTCGTTGATGGCCGGCGACGCGACGGTGACGCCGGCGACGGTGGTTGCCGTCATCGCCAGCGGGTGCAGCGTGAAGCCCTTGGCCTTGCGCAGCCGCCCGTGCAGGTCGATGGCGCTGAATTCGTTCATCATGAAGCCGATGGTGCCGAGGTTCATCCCGAACACCGGGCGCGGCCGGCGTTCGTGCAGCGCGGCGTGCAGCGTCTGCAGCATGAAGCCGTCGCCGCCGAGCGCCACGACGATCTCGGCATCGTCAATCGGCACCCAGTCGTACAGCGTGCGCAGTTCCTCGGCCGCGGCTTCGGCCTGCGGCGTCGGCGATACCAGCAGCGCGAGACGGTCGGACTTGTAGCTCATCCGCCGGTAACACTCATGTGGCGCTTGACCGCCGGCGCGCGGGCGGTGCGGTCGATGATGAAGTCATGGCCCTTGGGCTTGCGCGCGATCGCCTCGTTGAGCGCGACGTCGAGCGCGGCGTCGTCGGGATGCGCGCGCAGCACGGCGCGCAGGTCGGCGGCATCGTCCTGGCCGAGGCACATGAACAGCGTGCCGGTGGCGGTCAGCCGGACGCGGTTGCAGCTTTCGCAGAAGTTGTGCGTCAGCGGCGTGATGAAACCGAGCCGCTGGCCGGTTTCGGCAATCCGCACATAGCGCGCCGGGCCGCCGGTCGAATCGGGCAGGTCAATGAGCGTGCGGCGGCTTTCGAGGTCGGCGCGCACGGCTTTGAGCGGCAAATATTGCTCGTTGCGATCGCCGTCGATTTCACCGAGCGGCATCGTTTCGATGAGCACAAGGTCATGGCCGTGCGCTGCCGTCCAGTCGAGCATCGCGCCGAACTCATCGTCGTTGACGCCTTTGAGCGCCACCATGTTGATCTTGACGTGCAGCCCGGCGGCCTTGGCGGCAGCGATGCCGTCAAGCACCTGCGGCAGCCGCCCCCAGCGCGTGATCGCCGCGAACCGGTCGGGATCGAGCGTGTCGAGGCTGACATTGATCCGCCGCATCCCCGCATCGAACAGCGGCTGTGCGTACTTCGCCAGCTGCGAGCCGTTGGTGGTCAGCGTGATTTCTTCGAGGCCGTGGCCGAGATGACGCGCCAGCTGCCGCACGAGCTCGACAATCCCGCGCCGCACCAGCGGCTCGCCGCCGGTCAGCCGCAGCTTGGTGG
>CALDHQ010000223.1 GCA_937894055.1 uncultured Polymorphobacter sp. | reverse complement strand
TCTAAGAAGAAAGGGCCTCCGGCGGGCAGGGGTGACCCCTGCACCCAACTTTTTGTGTGCTCTTCAAATGGGTGCAGGCCTCAGGCCTGCCCGCCGGAGGCTCTTTAACCCGCTCAGTCGTCGAGCGCCGAGTAAATCATCGTCCGCAGTTCGTTTCGCACCGGATAGGTCGATGACGGGATGAGCTGCGTCATGAAGATGGCGATCAGGTCTTCCTTCGGGTCGACCCAGAAGAAGGTGCTGGCGGCGCCGCCCCAGAAATAGTCGCCGTCGCTGCCCGGCATCAGCGTGCGCGCAGCGCTGGTGCTGGTGGCAAAGCCGAGGCCGAAGCCGGTGCCGTCATACTGCGCTTCGCTGAATAGCGACTTCGACAGCGCCGGCAGGTCGACGCCGCCGGGCAAGTGGTTGGCGGTCATCAGGTCGAGCGTCTTGCGGCTGATCAGGCGGTGGCGGTGCTTGCCGTCGATATGGACGCCGCCGCCCAGCATCGCCTGCGCGAATTTCAGATAGTCGGCCGCGGTCGAGACCAGCCCGCCGCCGCCCGACACGAACGACGGGGGCGCCAGATAGGGGCTCTTCGTCGGGTCGTCCTGCAATTCCATGCCACCCTTGGCGGTCGGCGTGTAGCAGGCGGCGAAACGGTGCGCCTTGTCGGCCGGCACATGGAAGCCGGTGTCGTCCATGCCGAGCGGCTTGAGGATGCGGTCGTGCAGGAAGTCTTCGAACTTCTGCCCCGAAATGACGCCGATGAGGTAGCCCAGGATATCGGTCGCCACCGAGTAATTCCAGGCTGTTCCGGGCGAGAACTCAAGTGGAATCTTCGCCAGGTCGGCGATCATCGTGTCGAGCGTGCCGGCCTTTTCGATCTCGCCGATGCGCGCCGAGCGGTAGGCGGCATCGACATTGGTGCGGTTCTGGAAGCCATAGGTCAGCCCGCTGGTGTGGCGCAGCAGGTCGACGATACGCATCGGACCGCTGGTCGGCGTCGTCATGAAACCGGTCTTGTGCGTCCCGGCCTTGAACACGCCAAGGTCCTTCCACGCCGGAATGTAGCGGTGCACCGGCTGGTCGAGCGACACCTTGCCTTCCTCCACCAGCATCATGAACGCCACCGAGGTCAGCGGCTTGGTCATCGAATAGATGCGGAAGATGGTGTCTTCGGCAAGCTTCTTCTGGCGCTCGACATCGGCCATGCCGTTGACACCGAGGTGGGCGATCTTGCCGTGCCGCGCCACCAGCGTCAGCGTGCCGGGCAGGCGGCCGGTCTTGACGTAGCGGTCGTTCAGGAACGGATCGATTGCCGCCAGGCGCTTGCGGTCAAAGCCAAGTTTGGTCATGCGAACTCCCCTTTATTTTCAGCCATTTGGCTTTGTTCGTTGGTTGGTCTTCTCAGAACGTCGGTTGGTCAAAACGGCGCGGCATGACTTCCTTGTGGAGCGTCAGGATCGCGGTGCTGCCGGTGGTCTTGCACCACCCCGGCACAAAGGCATGGACGACGCAGCCGAGCGCCGCGCGCAGCAGCCGGCCGGAAATCTTGAGCGATTCGCCCATATGCTGGAAATAGCTTTCGCCGACGCTGGCAGGGTGGTCGACAAACAGGCGGGCAAACATGCGGTGGCCTCCGTGGAACGTAAGGCCTTATTCGGGCAATTTGCGCGCCGTTGCAATTGCCGATACCGGGCGCGGTGCTTGCAGTGCGCACCCTAAGCCGGTAAGTCCGCGCCACCTGCACTGCGCGGGGCGATTAGCTCAGTTGGTAGAGCATCTCGTTTACACCGAGAGGGTCGGCGGTTCGAGCCCGTCATCGCCCACCACCGCACAGGCGCGGCCAGCGCGCAGGTCAAAATTTGCGTAGCAAATTTCACCTGCGCGCCGACTCGCGCCCCGCGCGTCGGGCGGGTCAAGGGCAAAGCCCGCCGAACCCGCCCCCCCGCTTTCGCGAGGGCAAGCTGGCGGCTTTGCCGCCCGCAGCCCACGTCTTTCCGTCCCCCCTCAGGCGTTGACAGCCACCGCTCGGCGACGGCGCACCATCGCACCGGTCAGGCCAAAACCGGCAATCAGCATTGCCCAGCTTGCCGGCTCGGGCACACCGGCCACGCCCTTGCCGTCGAACTGGCCGAGATAGACGAAATTGCCGCGGCCATCGTTGATCAGGAACAGATCGCTGCGCGTATAGCCGAACGCACCGCGGTTCATGCCCTGAAAGGTCGGCGCCAGATTGTCGAGCACCAGCTGACAGACAAACGGCCCGCCACCCGGAATCAGGCACGAATCCATGCCGAGGAAGTTGCCGTTCTTGAACAGCAGCGTCGGCCCGGTCGGAAACTCCAGCCCATTGGCGGCGATGCAGGCGGGGTTCTGGAAGCAGATCTGGTTGGAAAGATCGAAGCTCAGCCCGCCGATCGTCAGCGACACGGCGTTGACCGGATTGCCATTGCCCAGCCCATAGGCGGTCAGCCCCCAAACGGCTTCGCCCAGAAACGTCCGTGCCGGCGCGGGTGGTCTCGTGCACCAGGCGGCCGCCCTCGATGACGAACAGGCGGTCGGCGACGTCCATCGCGAAACTCAGCACCTGCTCGGACACGATGATCGTGATCTCGCGCATCTTGCGGATCTCGTTGAGCGCCTTCGCGATGTCCTTGATGATCGACGGCTGGATGCCTTCGGTCGGCTCGT
>CALDHQ010000222.1 GCA_937894055.1 uncultured Polymorphobacter sp. | reverse complement strand
CTTCACGATATCCGACAACTTGAATCCCTTCACCTCCGCCGCGACAAATGCCCCGGCTTCCTCGGGAAACCGCTTGATTTTTGTCACCCGGCTCACCGGCTCGAGCATGCCTTTCCAGAACGCCTCCCGGCCGATGCCCGCAGGTGTGACCGGACCGATCCCGGTGATTTTTACGCGCCGACGCTTCATTCCGGCGCCGCGGCGGGAAATACGAGATGCACGACCGTGCCCTTGCCGGGCGCCGACTCGACTGAAAACGTCGAACCATGCGTGCCGGCGAGGTGGCGGATGAAACCACGCAGGCGGGGATCAGGCGGTTGCGCGCCGAGCTGATCGCGCTGCTCGACGTCCACAGTGTGCTCATCGTCTTGCTCGCGCCGACGCCGGAGGCCGGACCGGTCGCGACACTTGCCGACCATTGTACCAATGTCGCCGATACCGCGACGGTTTCGAGGATCCTGGTGATGCCGCCGCTGATGCACGGCACCGGCTTCCTGATCGGCATCTACACGATGGCGCGCGGCGGCACCGTGATGACATTGCCGGGGCTGAAGTTCGAGCCGGCCGAAGTATTTGCCGCCTGCGCGACGCATACGCCCGACCTCGCGGTGCTCGTCGGCGATGCATTTGCACGACCCTTGCTCGGCGGGCTCGACCGCGGCGAAGGCAGCATCGCGTCGATCAAGACGCTGATTTCGAGCGGCACGATGTGGTCGCCCGAGGTCAAGGCCGGGCTGCTGCGCCACAACCCCGAGCTGATGATCCTCGATTCGCTCGGGTCGTCGGAAAGCATCGGCATGGGCGCGTCGGTGCAGACCGCCGACAATGCTGGTGCCGAAACGCGCTTCGTCGCCGGTGACGATACGCTGGTGCTCGATGAAGACATGCAGCCCGTGGCGCCGGGCTCGGGCGTCGCCGGCCGCATTGCGCGCGGCGGGCTGATCCCGCGCGGCTATTACAAGGACGAAGCCAAGTCGGCGGCAACGTTCGTGCGCGTCGGCGACAAGCGCTACGTGCTGGCCGGTGACTGGGCGACAATCGACGCCGACGGCTCGATGGTGCTGCTCGGGCGCGGCAGCCAGTGCATCAACACCGGTGGCGAGAAGGTGTTTCCGGAAGAAGTCGAGGAAGCGCTCAAGACGCATCCGGCGGTCGAGGACGCGCTGGTGTTCGGCGTCGCCGACGACAAATGGGGCCAGCGTATCAGCGCCGTCGTCGAACTGTCGCCGGGTGCGGCCGCGGATGCCGCAGCGCTGGTGGCGCATGTGCGCGGGCGGCTGGCGGCCTATAAGGCGCCCAAGACGGTGACGATCGTGCCGAAGGTGCCGCGCGCGCCCAACGGCAAGGCCGATTATGCGACGGCGCGCGACCTCGCCGAAAACGCCGCCACGGCAGCCTGAGGTGCGCCGCATGATCCGCCGCTACGCCATTGCCTATGTCGCCACCGGCGTCGCGTTTGCGCTGATCGACGCGATCTGGCTGCGCACCATGTACACGCGGCTCTACCAGACCGAGATTGGATCGCTGCTGATGGACGGGCTGCGCTGGGGGCCGGCGATCAGCTTCTACCTGCTCTACATCGCCGGCATCATGGTGTTCGCTATGCGGCAGGCATTTGCCAGCAGGCGTTGGCAGACAGCACTCGTCAATGGCGCGCTGTTCGGCTTCTTCACCTACATGACCTATGACCTGACCAACTACGCCACGCTGCGGGTCTGGAGCCTGAAGATCACGCTGCTCGACATCATCTGGGGCAGCGCGCTGACCGCGCTGGCGGCGAGCGCCGGATACCTGTTCACCCGCGCCGTCACCCGGACAAAGTAACGGCGGCAGTCGCGAGACTGCCGCCGCAATTATTCTGCAAAAGCAGGCCCGAGGCCTTACTTCTTGCCGAGGCCGAGACCGCCGAAGCGCTTGTTGAAGCGGGCAACCTGACCACCGGCGTCGAGCATCTTGCCGCCGCCGCCGATCCACGCCGGGTGCGAGGTCGGATCGATGTCGAGATGCATCGTGTCGCCTTCCTTGCCCCAGGTCGAGCGCGTCGTGTAGGTGCTGCCATCGGTCATCTGGACCGTGATGGTGTGGTAGTCGGGGTGGATGCCCTGCTTCATGTCAAATTCCTCGAGATATGGGCTGGTTCCGACCAGTCCTGAAAGCGAAGCGCGGCGCATAGCCGACGCAGCGCGGTATTGCAACCTTCAGCCGAACGTCATGCCAAGCACGCGGCCAAGGTCATCGAGCGCCTGGTGCAGGTGGAGGGGTGATGGGACGTGCGCCGTCGCATGAAGCGCCGAGCCACACCCCAACCCAACGAAGAGCGCGCTCGCCGAGAGGTTGAGAGCGCTCTTTTGTTTTCAACCTGCACCAGGGCCAGGCGGACAAAGACGAGCGCTGGCCCTCGCTCTACGTGAACGTGAAGCGGAGCGGCAAGGCGGTGGAGGCAACGGCGACGGCATCTGAGGCGAGCACACCAGCCGAGTCTGAAAGAGGCGCGCATCCGAGAGATCGGGTGCGCGTCTTCGTTTGTCCGGCTTCCGAGCTTGCGCGTCCACCGCGCACAGCCTCCCCGCAGGCGCGCGGATTAACCCCGCCGGCATTGGAGAGAATCTTGACGCGCTGGTCGGCAATCGTCTTGAGGTGCGGCCGGAGCAGCGAGACAAAATCCGAAGCATATCC
>CALDHQ010000221.1 GCA_937894055.1 uncultured Polymorphobacter sp. | reverse complement strand
CTCGACCGCCTTCCGGCCGATAGATGAGGAAGCAATCAGGGCCAATCCGTTCAGAGTGTTCACTTCGCTACTGCGGCTCGAACTGATTGAGGATCAACGACTGCGTGCCGAAGCGGCCCGAATCCTCAATGCGCGCCGCATCATCACGGCGGGGGCCTTGGCCCCCGGTTCAAGGGCTCGCTCAAACGGGCCCTTTGTCTTTCAATAGCGCCATGAGGGGCGTGCCACCGCAGGTCTGCCAAAGAAAGCGGACCGCAGCGGTCGCCAGGTGATTCGACAGACGTCATGCGACCCGGTCGACGACCTTCCCCCGCGCCACGACATGGTCGACGTAGCGCGGGTCGTTCATCGACAGCACACCCGTCTGGTCGCACGCGACCGCCACCGACGCGACCACGTTCGTCGTGAAGCTGAAGGCCGTCGTGAGCCCGTTCCTCGACTACCTCGCCGCGCCGTACGGCCCGAAGGCCGTCAACCCGAAGATCCTGAAGGAGAAGGCGGGCGACGACTTCAGCCTGCGCCTGTACCTGATGTTCGACTACCCGCTGGACCGTGTGCCGGCCTCCCAGGCGCTGGCGCTGGGCCGCATCCGGCTCGACCACGGTGATCGTTTGGGGCGCCCAGCCGCTGCGCAACAGGCCTCCCACGAGGGCGCCGGCCATGTTGCCGCCACCGACGAAGGCGATCATGGACAAGACCAGGGTCCAGCGTGCGGCCAGCAAGAGGTTGCTGACGATGTCCCAAAGAGAAAATTCAACCACGGCGGCCTCCGAACAAGAAGCGTTGGCCGAACCAGTTCAGCGTGGCGCGGGTGGCCATCGACAGCAGGGGTGCAACCGCCAGTGCAAAAAAGCCGACACGCCTCAACAGGCGCGCCGCAGAGGCCGCCGGACAGCGCGCCAAGGCCGACAAATTCTACGCCGAAGCCGCCACCCACCCCGACTATTTCTACGGCCAGCTCGCCACCGAACGCCTCGGCCAGTCGCTGGCGCTGAAGAAGACCACGCCGCCGTCGGTCAGTGCGTCGGCACGCAGCAGCTTCGCGCAGAATTCGCTGGTCAAGGCGGCGGTGGCGCTCGGCGAAATCGACCAGCGCAACCTGCAGACGCTGTTCATCCGCGCTTTGGTCGAAGATGCCGAAACCGCCGAACAGGCGCGGCTGGTCGCCGACCTTGCCGGGCCGCTCGGCCGCCCCGAAGTCGGCGTGTTGATGGGCAAGGCGTCACGCGCCACCGGCGAGCTGAGCATGATCCCGCTGGCCTTCCCGCGGCTGTCGCTGCCCGATAGTCTCAACCCGAGCTGGACGATGATCCACGCCATCACGCGGCAGGAAAGCCAGTTCGACCGCACCGCGACGAGCAGCGCCGGTGCGCGCGGGCTGATGCAGCTGATGCCTGCCACCGCGCAGGAAACCGCGATCAAGCTCGGCCTGCCGTTCAACATCAGCCGCCTGATCGAAGACCCGACCTACAACGTCACGCTGGGAGCCGCCTATTACGAGCGCGTCCGCCGGTCGTTCGACGGCAGCCACTTGCTCGCCGTCGCGTCGTACAACGCCGGCCCCGGCAATGCCCGCAAGTTCATCGCCGCGAACGGCGATCCGCGGCTGCCCGGCACCGATGTCGTCGACTGGGTCGAGATGATCACGCTGTCGGAAACGCGCACCTATGTGCAGCGCGTGCTCGAAAATGCCGTGGTCTATGACCTGCTCAACCCCGGCGCGTCGACGATGCCGACGACCAACCGGCTCAGCGCCTATCTCGGCAAGCGCGAGCCGGGCTGAGCGGCTAGCCCTTGCCCGAGCCGGACTTGCCGGCGCCGAGCTTGAGCGGCCCGAGCGCGGCTTCGGCCACCTTGAGCAGCTCGGGCGAAATATCGGGATAGCTGGTGTCGACATCCGCACCCAGCGCATCAACGACCGCCTGCAAGCCCTTGATGCGGGCGTATTTCTTGTCGTTCGCGGCAATCACCACCCACGGCGCGTGCTTGGGGCTGCACTTGTCGAACATGTCGTCATAGGCTTCGAGATATTCGGCGCGCTTGCTGCGGTTGTGATAATCCTCAAGGCCGGTCTTCCAGCGCTTGTACGGCACTTCCAGGCGCTCGCGCAGCCGCTCGTCCTGCTCTTCCTGCGTGGTGTGCAGAAACAGCTTCACCAGCCGCGTGCCGCAGTTGATTTGCGTCGCCTCGAAATCGTTGATCTCGTCATAGGCCTGCTTCCAGATCTTGACCGGCGTCAGCTCGTCGACGCGCTCAACCAGCACGCGGCCGTACCAGCTGCGGTCGAACACAGCGACTTCGCGGTCGGCGGGCAGCCGCGTCCAGAAGCGCCACAGGAAATGGTGCGCCAGCTCGTCCTTGCTCGGCGCGCCGATCGACCAGACCTTGGTGAAGCGCGGGTCGGTCTCGGCGGTCATGCGCTGGATCAGCCCGCCCTTGCCGCTGGCGTCCCAGCCCTCGAGCGTGATCAGCCCGCGCAGTCCCTGCCGCATATAGGCGGCCTGGATGATCTGCAGCTGGAACTGCAGCCGCTTGAGCTCCCGGTCATAGTCATCGTCGTCGATCTTCCCTTCGAATTCGAAATCCTTGAGGTTGATCTTCGCCATCCGAAACACTCCGCTTCATCCAAAAAAAATAGTCATTCCCGCGCAGGCGGGAATCCAGACGCCGGTGCCGCATCGGACAACGCCTCGTAGCCGAAATCAACAGCGAGATCGCGCCACGCCGGATTTGTTGCTTCGATCAGTCTGATTTTCCACGCCCGCTGCCACTTCTTGATCGCCTTTTCGCGTGCGATGGCCCCCGCCATGCTGCCGCCGGTTTCGTACCAAACCAGTCGGACGACATTGTAGCGATCAGTGAACCCCGGCGCAGCGTGGTTGCGATGCTGCCAGACGCGGCGCACCAGGTCCGAGGTAACACCGACATACAGCGTGCCGTTGGTGCCGCTCGCCATGATGTAGACCGTGCCGGTACGCTCCATGCAGCGGGCGTAGCATGGATTCCCGCCTTCGCGGGAATGACAAAAAACCTAAGTCATTCCCGCGAAGGCGGGAATCCACAGCGACCGTTCCTCGCTTACGCCTTCGCTGCCGGTTCTACAGTCCGGATATGAAGTTCGCGCAACTGCTTCGGCGTCACTGCCGACGGCGCGTTCATCATCAGATCCTCGGCCTTCTGGTTCATCGGGAACAGCACGACCTCGCGGATGTTGGGCTCGTTCGCCAGCAGCATGACGATGCGGTCGACGCCAGGCGCCGAGCCACCGTGCGGCGGTGCGCCGAACTTGAAGGCGTTGATCATGCCGGCGAAATCGCGGTCGACATCCTCGCGGCTGTAGCCGGCGATTTCGAACGCCTTGTACATGATTTCGGGGCGATGGTTGCGGATGGCGCCCGACGACAGCTCGATGCCGTTGCAGACGATGTCATACTGGTACGCCAGAATGTCGAGCGGGTCCTTGGTTTCCAAGGCCTCCAGCTCGCCCTGCGGCATCGAGAACGGGTTGTGGCTGAAGTCGACCTTCTTGGCGTCCTCGTCATATTCGAACATCGGGAAATCGACGATCCAGCAGAATTTGAACGCCCCCTGCTCGATCAGCCCGAGGTCTTCGCCGATCTTGGTGCGCGCCAGACCCGCCAGCTTCGCCGCCTTGAGCGGCTTGTCGGCGGCGAAGAACACGCCGTCATCGGGGCCAAGGCCGAGCTGCGCGACAATCGCCGCCATGCGCTCGCCGCCGATGTTCTTGGCGATCGGGCCGCCGGCCTCGCCGCCCTTGAAGTTGGTGTAGCCGAGCCCCGCCCAGCCTTCGCTGCGCGCCCAGTCGTTCATGCCGTCGAAGAAGCTGCGCGGGCGCAGGCCGGCACCCGGCGCCGGAATCGCGCGCACCACCGCGCCGGTTTCGATCATCTTGGCGAAGATGCCGAAGCCGCTGTCACGGAAGTGTTCGGTGACGTCCTGGATGACCAGCGGGTTGCGCAGGTCGGGCTTGTCGTTGCCGTACTTGAGCATCGATTCGGCATAGGCAATGCGCGGGAACGGCGGCTTGGTGACCGCCCAGGGTTCGCCCGTCGCAAAGCCGGCGAATTCGTCGAACACACCCGCCAGCACTGGCTCGATCGCTGCAAAAACATCATCTTGCGTGACAAAGCTCATTTCGAAGTCGAGCTGGTAGAACTCACCCGGCGAACGGTCGGCGCGTGCGTCCTCGTCGCGGAAGCACGGCGCAATCTGGAAATAGCGGTCGAAGCCGGCGACCATCAGCAGCTGCTTGAACATCTGCGGGGCTTGGGGCAGCGCGTAGAACTTGCCCGGGTGGACGCGGCTCGGCACCAGGAAGTCGCGCGCGCCTTCGGGCGACGATGCCGTCAGGATCGGCGTCTGGAACTCGGTGAAGCCCTGGTCGATCATCCGGCGGCGCAGGCTCGCAATGACGTTCGAACGCAGCATGATGTTGCGGTGCAGCCGTTCACGACGCAGATCGAGGAAGCGGTACTTGAGGCGGATATCCTCGGGATATTCCTGCTCGCCTGCCACCGGCAGCGGCAGGTCGGTCGCCGAAGACTGCACCGTCACGTCGACCGCACGGACTTCGATGGCACCCGTCGGCAGGTTCGGATTGACCATACCCTCGCCACGCGCAACGACGTCGCCGGTCACGGTAATCACCGATTCCGCGCGCAGCGCATCGAGCACCGCAAACGCCGGATCACCGGTGTTCGACACAATCTGCGTCAGCCCGTAATGGTCGCGCAAATCGATGAACAGCACGCCGCCATGGTCGCGCTTGCGGTGCACCCAGCCCGACAGGCGGGCGGTGGTGCCGGCATCCTCGATGCGCAGCGCGGCGCAGGTGTGCGAACGATAGGTGTGAAGCGGCGAGGCCATGTACGAATACCATTTTCAAAGCAGCGGCGCGCGCGGCGCCAATAGGCGCGCCTGACACACGTTCGGCGGGCTTTTGTCAAGGTTTCGACCCGTTCAGGCAGACTAGCCCTGCTGCGCGCAAGGCCTTATGAACGGCAAATGCATATCCATCCGCTGATCACCGACACCGCCACGCTCGCCGCGCTTTGCACCCGTCTTGCCGCGGCCGACTTCGTCACTGTCGATACCGAATTCATGCGCGAAAACACCTTCTACCCCGATTTGTGCCTCGTGCAGATCGCCGGTGGCGGGGAAGCCGCCGCGATCGACCCGAAATCGCCCGACCTTGACCTGAAGCCGCTGCTCGACCTGCTCGTCGAGGAACCGGTGCTCAAGGTCTTCCACGCCGGCGGCCAGGACCTCGAAATCATCTACAACCTGACCGGCAAGACCCCGACCCCGCTGTTCGACACGCAGATCGCCGCGATGGCGCTCGGCCAGGGCGAGCAGGTCAGCTACACCAACCTCGTCCAGTCGTTCCTCGGCGTCGCCATCGACAAGGGCGCGCGCTTTACCGACTGGGCGCGCCGGCCGCTCAATGACCGGCAGATCGACTATGCCATCGGCGACGTCACCCACCTTGCGGCGCTGTTCCCCAAAATGCTCGCCAAGCTGATGAAAACCGGCCGCGGCGCCTGGCTCGATGACGAAATGGCGCGCGCGTCGAACCCCGCGACCTACGCCAATGACCCCGATACCGCGTGGCAACGCCTGCGCCTGCCCAACCGCAACCCCGTCATCCTCGGCCGCCTCAAGGCGCTCGCCGCATGGCGCGAGCGCGAGGCGCAAAGCAAGGACGTGCCGCGCGGCCGCATCGTCAAGGATGAAACACTCGGCGAACTCGCCGCCTCGCCGCCCGCCACGCAAAACGACCTCGCACGCATGCGCGGGCTGTCAACGAGCTGGGCGAGCAACGACATCGGCAAGCGCCTGTGCGCCGCACTCGCCGCCGCCACGCCGCTGCCCGCCGACGAAATGCCCGTCCGTGAAGTCTCGCGCCCCGGCCTCAGCTCCGAAGGCGCGCTGATCGCCGACCTGCTCAAACTCCTCCTCAAAATCCGCGCCAAGGAAGCCAATGTCGCGCCCAAACTCGTCGTCAAAGGCGACGAGCTCGATGCCATCGCCGCCGGCGTCCGCGACGGCCTGCCCGTGCTGAACGGCTGGCGCTTCGACATCTTCGGCAAGGACGCGCTCGCACTGGTCGACGGCCACCTCGCCTTCACCGTGCGCGACGGCAAGCTGACGATGACGGGGACCGGGGCAGAGGTAGAGTAAAAGGGCCTCCGGCGGGCAGGGCTGAGCCCTGCACCCGATTTTTTGGGTGCATAGCACGCCATTTCATCTAACTGAAAGTATGTATATT
>CALDHQ010000220.1 GCA_937894055.1 uncultured Polymorphobacter sp. | reverse complement strand
GAAACTCAGTTCCTGCAGCTCGTCCATGAAATCGTACATGCCGATGCGTTCGGCGAGCGGCGCATAGATATCCATCGTCTCGCGCGCAATGCGGCGGCGCTTGTCGGGATTCTTGATGAAATCGAGCGTCCGCATGTTGTGCAGGCGGTCGGCGAGCTTGACCAGCAGCACGCGGATGTCGTCGGACATCGCGACCAGGAACTTGCGCATGTTTTCGGCGGCGCGTTCGGTATCGGTCTGCGCCTCGATGCGGCTCAGTTTGGTGACACCGTCGACCAGCCGCGCGACATTGGCGCCGAACAGCTTCTCGATCTGCTCGGGCGTCGCGACGGTGTCCTCGACGGTGTCGTGGAGAATGCCCGTCGCGATGGTCTCGTCGTCGAGCTGCAGGTCGGTGAGGATGCCCGCGACTTCGATCGGATGGCTGAAATAGGGGTCGCCCGAGGCGCGCAGTTGCGAGCCATGCGCCTTCATCGAGAAGACATAGGCGCGGTTGAGCAAATCCTCATCCGCATCGGGGTCATAGGATTTTACACGTTCGACAAGTTCATACTGGCGCAGCATGGCCCGATAGTGGGGGCAGGGGGCGAAACGCGCAACCCGCTACTTCTTTCCCCTACCGGAACGGGAGGGGCGACTCGCGCGGTACGCGCGGCGGGGGTGGGTGCTATGGGCGGAAGACAATGCAGCGTAGAAAAGCCGCCTCCGGCAGGGCAGGGCCGTGCCCTGCACCCGTTTGATGCCAACGCCGCAGTTGCGGCTTTGGCTACCTAATCCTTGGGTTCGGCTTTCACCGGGCCATTGTGGTTGGTTGCGCCGGTGCCCTTGGTATTGATCGCGTGATCGGTTGTCATGCCGCCATCGGGATTCGCAGCCGGTGCGGCCGGTGCGGGCGTCGCAGGCTTGCTGTCCACTGCAGGATCAGCCGCAGCATCGGGCGATGCCGCGACCCTGTTGCTCTTGGTATTGCTCCTGGTCTTGACCGGTTGATCGGCCAACGCGGGCATGGCCACGAGTGTCAGCGACAGCAAAAGCAATCCGACCTTCATGACCATGCTCCGCAGCTACTCGTAGTCGGGCCCGAGGTTCTGGTTCCGCGGTGGCTGCGCTGCCGTTAGGCGGAGCGCTTCAGCCGAAGCCGAAATCGAACCGATCGCATCGGGGGCATCGTCTTCAGCCTGCACGACACGCTGCATCGACGCCACAATGGCTTCCTGCAGCTCGGCGGGATGCACCTTGATCTCGGCGATTTCGCGCAGTGCGACGACGGGGTTTTTATCGCGGTCGCGGTCGACGAGCAGCTCGGCGCCGCTCGAAATCTGGCGCGAACGCTGGCCCGCCATGAGCACGAGTTCAAAGCGGTTGGGGATTTTGTCGACGCAATCTTCGACGGTGACGCGCGCCATCGGGCAACTCCGGTGATAAAGGCAAGGCGCGCTCCTAGCAGTCGCAGGGCCTCGGCGTCAATGAAAACACCCCTGCCGGGCGCTTTTGCTTGACCTTATCGCCCCATCCCCCTAAGGACGCGCCTTCGCAATTGACCCTGCACCCCCGGTGAAGCAGGCGTCGCATCCGGTTTTGAGGCCGGATGGTGCGGGACCGGGGTTCGGCCTGACGCTGTTGTCGGCCGAGTTACAGCAAATCGGAGCGACCATGTCCAAACGTCAAAATGCCAAGTACAAGCTCGATCGCCGCATGGGCGAAAACATCTGGGGCCGCCCCAAGTCGCCGGTCAACAAGCGCGAATACGGCCCCGGCCAGCACGGCCAGCGCCGCAAGGGCAAGATGTCGGACTTCGGCACCCAGCTGAAGGCCAAGCAGAAGCTCAAGGGCTATTACGCCAATCTTTCCGAGCGCCAGTTCCACGCCGTCTATGACGAAGCCGTGCGCATGACGGGCGACTCGTCGGAAAACCTCATCGGCCTGCTCGAGCGCCGCCTCGACGTGGTCGTGTACCGCTCCAAGTTCGTGCCGACCATCTTCGCCGCGCGCCAGTTCGTTTCGCATGGCCACGTGAAGGTCAACGGCCGCCGCGTCACCATCTCGTCAATCCGCCTCAAGGCCGGAGACGTGATCGAGCTGACCGAGAAGTCGAAGGGCCTGGCCGTTGTTCTCGAGGCCGTGCAGCTCGCCGAGCGTGACACGCCGGACTACATCGAAGTCGACCACAAGGGCATGACCGCTCGCCTCGTGCGCGTGCCGGCTCTCTCGGACGTTCCCTATCCCGTCCAGATGCAGCCGAACCTGGTCGTCGAATACTACTCGCGCTAAGGGCTTCGGCCTTTCAGCGGACGAACACGGGGCTCTGCCATCGGCAGGGCCCTTTTTCTATGCGGCAGTTATTGACGAGGAACCCGTGATGGCAAAGACACCGACACCACCTCCGGCACAGGGCGCGACCCATGAAAGCCTCAAGGAAAAGGCGATCGCCGAGATGAAGGTCTACCTCGCGATCTCGCTTTACCTCTGGGTACTGCTGGCGCTGTTCGCCATGTTCAAGAAGGCGCTGCTGCAGGAGAACGGGCTCGACTACTGGAACCAGAGCTATGCCTTCGTGAGCGCGCTGATCCTCGGCAAGGTGATCCTGCTGGGCGATATCCTGAAGCTTGGCGACAGCCTTCGCAATCGGGCAATGGTGTGGGTGGTGCTCGGCAAGACGCTGATCTTCACGGTGCTCCTCATGGGCTTCCACGTGGCCGAGGAGCTGATCCGCGCGGCGATCAAGGGGCTGCCGCTGATGGAGAGCATCCTGCATATCGGCGGTGGCAGCTGGTTTGGCGTCTATACCTATGCGGCGATCATGTTCGTGATGCTGATCCCGCTGGCGGCCTTCCTGTCGCATGCGGCTCTGGAGGCGGGAGACAACCAGGCGCAGGCCGGGCAGGATGCGATCCAGCTCATGACCGTGCATTCCAGCAAAGGTCTGGAGTTTGACTGCGTCTTCATCACCGGCATGGAAGAGGGCTTGTTCCCGCACGAGAATTCGATGAACGACCGGGATGGCCTGGAAGAAGAGCGGCGCTTGATGTACGTGGCGGTGACCCGCGCGCGCCAACGCTTGTATTTAAGCCACGCGCAAAGCCGCATGCTGCATGGGCAGGTACGCTACGGCATTCCTTCACGCTTTCTGGATGAAATCCCTGATGAACTGCTCAAGCATCTCAACAGCAAACCGGTAGCCAAGTCAGGCAGCAGCCGCGATTATAGCGAGCTGCCTGCCATGATGAGCAAACAGCAGAGCAGTAACCAGAAAAACGCCATGCCATGGAAGATTGGCCAGCAGGTCGCGCATAACAAATTCGGCAATGGTGTGGTGGTGAGCTATGAAGGCAACGCTAACGACATGCGCGTACAAGTGAATTTCGGTCGCGAAGGCTTGAAATGGCTAGCGCTGGAATTTGCTAAACTTACACCTCTCTAAATCAGCACCCAT
>CALDHQ010000219.1 GCA_937894055.1 uncultured Polymorphobacter sp. | reverse complement strand
TTCGATCTCATCGGCGGTGGTGGCGACGCGTTCCTCCAGCACCGGAATTCCCGCCGCCGCCAGGGCGCGCCGCGCACCGGCCTCATGCCGGAAGGCCTCCGCTGGCAGCGGTGCGGCAGCGGGGGGCGGGAATGGCGCGGGCGTTCCCGCAAGCCCTTCCGCCAGGCCCGCGAGGCCACTGATCACGGCGCAGCAGGCATCGACGCCATCCACCACCGGGCAGCCCATCGCCGTCAGCTCCGCCACCGCATCGGCGGGGCCGTGCACCGCCAGCATCAGCAGCCCCGCGCCAGCCGCCATGAACAGTGCCCGGTGGCGCACGCTGCGCAAGGTCAGCACTGCCAGCAGGGCGATGCACAGCAGGCCGGTGCGGGTCTGCGTGCCGATGGGCACCAGCAGCGCGGCAAAGCACAGCGCCGGCCGCAGATTGGCGAAGACTTCCATGCCGGCGCGCAGCGCCAGCAGCCCGGCTTCGGGACGCTTGTCATAGCTTTGCTTGGCCCATTGCGGGCCGCCGACCGCACCCATCAGCACGGCGTCGGATGCCTTGGCCTGCGCCAGCGTCTCGGGGGTCAGCGGCACGCCGTCGGCATCGATCGCGGCACCGCCGAAGCGGGCTTCGCTGACGCTGACGTCGAGCCCGGCATTGGCATTGAGCCAATCGACAAGGCGGCGGCTCTGGGCGGTCACTTCGGGGCCGATTCCGTCACCGGGCAGCAACAGCAGCGTCTTGGTCATATTGGAGTCTTTCGTATGCTCGGGCGCTTGTTCAGGCAGCGCGCTTGGCGGCGCCACCGATCCAGGGCTTGTCGGCGGCGAGGCGGTCCTCGAACGTCGCGATGGCGGCGCCCTGCGCCTCGGTCAGCCCGATCTCGTCGACGCCGCCAACCAGGCAGGACTTGCGGAACGGGTCGATTTCAAAGCTGAAGCGGTCCTGGAACGGCGTCGTCACCACCTGATTCTCAAGGTCGACGGTGATGTCGTCGGTCGCGGCCACTTCCATCAACCGGTCGATCTGATCCTGCGGCAGCGCCACCAGCAGCATGCCGTTCTTGAAGGCATTGCCGCTGAAGATGTCGGCAAAGCTCGGTGCGATGACCACCTTGAAGCCAAGGTCGGCGAGCGCCCAGGGGGCATGCTCGCGGCTCGACCCGCAGCCGAAATTGTCGCCGGCAATCAGGATGGGGGCCCCGCTGTGGCGCGGGGCATCGAAGATGTTGTCGGGGTCTTCGCGCAGCACCGCGAACGCGCCCTTGCCCAGCCCCTTGCGGGTCACCGTCTTGAGGAAGCGTGCCGGGATGATGACGTCGGTATCGACATTTTCGGCACCGAACGGCACGGCAATGCCGGTCAATGTGGTGAAGGCTTGCATACGAATCATCCTGTCATGCCTGGTCTGGCAGGCCTGTCCTTTGTCACCCGACAGCGTCGGGACGCGCGCCGGGGTTCAATCGGGGCTAGTAGCTCGCCGCGTTCCCCTGGTTCTGATATTGCTTCGCGACTTCGCGGCCGTTCTGCGCCCACTGGCGTCGCGTTGCACAGATCTTGGTTGATTTGGTGCGCGAGCCGGTGTCCGATTCCCATTTGCAGACAACGACATCGGGATCCTTGAGATCGGGCTTGGTCGCGGTGACCTTGATTTCAGGCTTGGCAGGTTCCGACGCCGTTGCGGCTGCGGCGGCGTCAACCGGCACCGCGACAGCGGGAGGCGCGGCCGGCTTAACGACATCTTGCGCCGCAGCAGGCACGGCGAGCACCGCAGCAACGATAGTCACCGGCAGGGCGATGGCATGAAAAGCGAACTTGATCATGGTAGAGCCTCGTTCAAGACAATTGACGGAATGGCCAAAGCAGCGTCCCCAGATGATGGCGTTTTAGCGCAGTTCATGGGGTTTCGCCACTGTCGGCAGGCCGCTAGCGCATCAAGTCGCGGACATCGGTCAGCCGCCCCGTCACCGCCGCTGCCGCCGCCATCGCCGGTGACAACAGGTGCGTGCGCGCGCCCGGCCCCTGGCGGCCGACAAAGTTGCGGTTCGAGGTGCTGGCGCAGCGCTCGCCCGCCGGCACCTTGTCGGGGTTCATGCCGAGGCACATCGAGCAGCCTGGTTCGCGCCAGTCGAAGCCGGCGTCGATAAAGATGCGGTCGAGCCCTTCGGCTTCAGCCTGCGCCTTGACCAGCCCCGACCCCGGCACGACGAGCGCCTGCTTGACGTTGGCCGCGACCTTGCGGCCGGCGACGACGGCAGCGGCGGCGCGCAGATCCTCGATGCGGCTGTTGGTGCAGCTGCCGATGAAGATGTTCTGGACCTCGACATCGGCCATCGCCGTGCCGGGCACCAGTCCCATATAGTCGAGCGCCCGTGCCGCAGCCGCCGCCTTCGACGGGTCGGCGAAATCGGCCGGTGCCGGCACGTTGCCAGTGATTGCCACGACATCTTCGGGCGACGTGCCCCAGCTGACCAGCGGCGCAATGGCGCTGCCGTCGATGATGACGACGCGGTCATAGCGCGCGCCGGGGTCGGTCTTCAGCGTCGCCCAATAGGCCAGCGCCGCATCCATATCCGCGCCCTTGGGTGCGCGCGGGCGACCCGCGACATAGGCGAAGGTCTTGGCATCGGGCGCCACCAGCCCGGCACGGGCGCCAGCCTCATGGTCTACACTTCCCACGTGCAGGCCGACGGCAAAATCCTCGTCGCCTACACCACTGGCAACAGCGGCTCCCCCACCTATGCCATAGCCCGCTTCACCTCCACTTTCGGCTTCGACACCACTTTCGGCACCAACGGCGTGTTCGAGAATTTCGCCTTATCTGACATACGGCTGCCTGAGTCTTCGCGAAATTGTTCAGGCGACAGCCTCACAACTTGCATGTTTGCAACCTGATGACGTGCGTCGCAACAAGGGCTTGAATGCCTTTGTCAGTCGTCTGTACTGGCACTGCCATTTCATCCAGAAACTTGAATCCGAGCCCGCGATCGAGATGCAGAACGTGCACCGTGGCTTCGACGATGTGCGCGCCCCCACGCCCAGGCAGGGGGGGAGATCATCTATTGGGCTGGCGGCTTTCGTGTCTTCCTTGTCCGGCGAGGACTTGTTGCAGGTGCGTTCAATGGTGGATGGTCTGCTAGGATGCGACAATTTGTCAGAAATGAACCTTGAGCAGGAGTTGATGCTCCAGTCGCAGCGATAATGTCACCTTTTGTTGTGAGCAATGAATCGGGAATTTGTGCATCGATTTGGGTTTTGAGTGTTGAATCGATTGATGAGCCGAGGGTGCGAATAGCACTAGCGCCATCCTTGACGAGCGCAGTGTCATCAGGGGTTGTCCACCCATAATTGGTCGTTGTTGCCGTTGTTCTCCTATTGTCAGGCTACTATTGTAGCGTTATTCCAGTCTAAAGTTGGGTCTAACGTGTTCCATTTTTCAGTTATT
>CALDHQ010000218.1 GCA_937894055.1 uncultured Polymorphobacter sp. | reverse complement strand
TTGCAGCACCTGCACCGCAGCGTTCCTGTCGGGCGGCAGCGGCAAGCTGACCGACGGCATTGCCGCGACTTCGCCATGGTACAACTATCCGGTCGCGTCGGACTACGCCGGCACAGGCCAATATGTCGGGTGGCTTGCAAATTACACGCCGAACCCGACGATCACGTTCCACTTTGCCAGCGGCACACTCGTCACCGGTCTTGCGATTCAACTCGACGACGCCCAGTACGGCGGCGTTGGCCAGCCTGGTGCGATTTACATTGACGGAGTCAATACGGCGTACACGCCGCTGCCGTTTGGCAGTTTCGGCTGGGTCAGCTTCACCGGCCTCAACCTGACCGGCAACACGCATACCGTGCAGCTGTTCAACGGTTCGCAGCCGTGGATTTTCGCTAGCGAAGTGACGTTTGACGGCAGCGTCACCGCCGGTGTCCCTGAACCCGCAAGCTGGGCGCTGATGATCGCCGGCTTCGGCATGGTCGGAGGCACGCTACGCAGCCGCCGACGCACCAGCGTCGCCGCCTGAGGTCATTGGGTTGAAATCGGCGCAGACGCGGTAACAGCGTCCGCGCCTTTTTCATGCGCGCCGTGCAGCGCGTTGCACAGACAGGTTGACGTGAACGTCATGAGCGGCTTTGAAGGGCGCGCAAAAGGAGCCTGCCCAGTGTTCGACAAGATCCTCATCGCCAACCGCGGCGAAATCGCCTGCCGCGTCATCAAGACCGCGCGCAAAATGGGCATCAAGACGGTCGCGGTTTATTCCGATGCCGACGCCGCCGCGCTGCATGTCGAAATGGCCGATGAAGCGGTGCGCCTCGGGCCGCCGCCGGCTGCCGAATCGTATCTGCTGGGTGATGCTATTGTGCAGGCCTGCCTGCAGACCGGCGCACAGGCGGTGCACCCGGGCTATGGCTTCCTGTCGGAGCGCGAATGGTTCGCCAGCGCGCTCGCCAAGGAGAATATCGCGTTCATCGGTCCGCCGCCGAAGGCCATCGCCGCGATGGGTGACAAGATCGAATCGAAGAAGCTGGCCAAGGCGGCAGGCGTCAATGTCGTCCCCGGCTTCGTGGGCGAGATCGAGGATACCGAGCACGCGGTGCGGATTTCGGCTGAAATCGGCTATCCGGTGATGATGAAGGCCTCTGCGGGCGGCGGCGGCAAAGGCATGCGGCTGGCCTATAGCGAGCAGGATGTGCGCGAAGGCTTTGAGGCGACCAAGCGCGAGGGGCTCAATTCCTTCGGTGATGACCGGGTGTTCATCGAAAAGTTCATCGAGAACCCGCGCCATATCGAGATCCAGCTGCTGGGCGACCAGCACGGCACCATCCTCTACCTCAACGAGCGCGAATGCAGCATCCAGCGCCGCCACCAGAAGGTGGTGGAAGAAGCGCCATCGCCGGCTGTAGATGCTGCCTTGCGCGAACGCATGGGCGCCACCGGAAAATGACCACGGCACCGAAGCCGGCGCATGTCGCCGCGGCTCTGGCCGCGGTGTATCTGATCTGGGGCTCGACCTATTTCGCCATCAAGCTGGCACTGCCGGATTACCCGCCCTTCCTGCTGACCGGCACGCGCATGGCCATTGCCGGCGGCCTGATTGCGACCTACTACCCGTTTCAGCCCTACATCGGCGGCGAGTTCATCATCCACGGTGCCCAACAGGTTGCCACCAACAAGGTCGTGAATCCGAAATTCCCGGGTTTTGAAAACCTCGGCGACAGCTTCGCCTTCCACGAGGAGTGGTATTCGCTCAAGGACTTCAACCCGGACATCCAC
>CALDHQ010000217.1 GCA_937894055.1 uncultured Polymorphobacter sp. | reverse complement strand
GTTCGAGCTCGGCGCGGAAGGTCGTGGCGACGCGGACCGAATCGAACACTGCATCGACGGCAATCCGGCGCGAGCCCTCGACGCCGGCGAGCATCTTCTGCTCCTCGATCGGGATGCCGAGCTTTTCATAGGTGCGGCGGATTTCGGGATCGAGCTCGTCCAAAGACGCCAGCGACGGCTTGGCCTTGGGCGCGGCGTAATAATAGGCGTCCTGATAATCGATCGGCGCGATGTCGAGCTTGGCCCAGTCGGGCGCCTCCATCGTCAGCCACAGCCGGTAGGCCTTCAGGCGCCAGTCGAGCAGCCACTGCGGCTCGCCCTTCTTCGCCGAAATATAGCGGACCGTATCCTCGTTGAGCCCCTTGGGCGCCATTTCGGATTCGATGTCGCTGACAAAGCCCCATTTGTAGGTCGCAAGGTCATCGACCGCGCCCTGGGCTTCGGCATTCACATCGAGCGTGCGGGTGTCATCGGTCATGCCGGCACACCTTCACGCATCGCCGCGACCGGCTGGATGAGGTCGGCGAGCGTCACCGCGCCCAGCGCATCGCGCACCGCACGGTTGATCGGCGCCCAATGGCCGCGCACGCTGCACGATTTGCCGATGCTGCAATCACTGGTGGCAACGCCGTCAGCCGGATGCTGGCACTGCGTCAGTGCAATCGGGCCATCGACGGCCTCGATGATCGCCGCGATGCTGACCTCGCCCGCGGGCCGGCAGAACTGGAAGCCGCCGCCGGCACCGCGCGACGCCGCGAGCAACCCGGCGCGCGCCAGCGTGCCCATCAGCTTCGCCACCGTCGGTACCGGAATCCCCGTCACCAGCGCCACCTCGGGCGCCGACAGCCGGCGCTCGGGCGATTTGGCCGCCGCGGTCATCACGACAACCGCATAGTCGGCAAGGTTGGTCAGCCGGATCATTGGGTACTTTCGCAGATGCGCAACAAAACTGGACTAATTTCGTCCGGCTTATGTGGGGAGCGTGGGGCGCAAGTCAAGCAAAGTGACTGTCGCACCCGCAAAAAAACGGCCCGGCGCGCATGCAAGCGGCCGGACCGTGAAGGACGGATGATGAGGCGGCATGACGCGCGCCTGACGATCCCTGCGGGTCATGCCCGCTGCGTTAACGGCAGCGGAAGCGACCGGGTTGCATATCCAATATGGATTCTGCGGTGAATCGAGACTGAAGGGCCTCCGGTGGGCAGGGGCTTGTCCCTGCCCACCGGAGGCCCTTCAAATCATCAGGTCGCACGGCGCAGCTTGACCCATTTGCCGTCGGCGGTTGAAATCTTGGCAGTGCCGTCGGCGTCCCAGCTCAAGGTCGACGCGGCGTTGAGTACGGCGAGCAGCTTGCCTTCGACTTTCATCTTGGCGTCGTCGCACATCATCATCGAGCCCATGATCGGGCCGAGCTTGATGCTGCTGCCGTTCTGCTGCCAGCCGCCGTTGAAGCGGTTGCAGCCGCTGCTGCCTGAAACGCGGCTGGTGTTGTGGTCGCCGGGATCGAAGGTCAGGTCGACGTTGACGTTTTCGGGGACGATGCTGCCGTCATCGAAGCTGACGACTTTCCACGGGCCGCCTTCGAGCGAGTGATGGACGGCGGGTGCGGCGGCGGCGGTCTTCTCGCTGGTGGCACAGCCCGACAGGCCGGCCAGCGCGACGCCGGCAATCAGCAGCAGCTTCAAATTGGACTTCATCATCGGCCTCCCGGGCATTGCAAACGAACGCGTTGAATTTAAGCCGCCTTGACCAGCCGCGCCACGAAAAATCCGTCGATGCCGCCGGCGTCTTCAAGGTCGCCGGGCAGCGTGCGCAGCCAGCCGCCGGGGTTGGGCGACAGGCCGGCGGGCAGTTCGGCGGCGGTGATGGCGTCGACGGTCATGTCGCTGCGCCGCGCCAGCAGCGCCGCGAGCTGCTTTTCGCCCTCTTCGGGTTCGAGGCTGCAGGTGCTGAACACCAGCGACCCGCCCGGCGCCAGCCAGTCGCAGGCGCGGTCGAGCAGTTGCGCCTGGATGGCGAGCAGCGGCTTCAAATCGCGGCTACCCTTCAGATGCAGCACATCGGGATGGCGGCGGAACACGCCCGACGCCGAACATGGCGCATCGAGCAGGATCGCGCCGAACGGGTGTTCGGGGCGCCACGCCAGCGCATCGGCGCCGACGATTTCGGCGGTCAGCCCCATGCGTTCGAGGTTCTCGCTGACGCGTTCGAGCCGCGAGTCCGACGTGTCGAGCGCCATGACCTTGGCGCCGGCGGCCGCCAGCTGCAGCGTCTTGCCGCCCGGTGCCGCGCACAGGTCGAGCACGGCGTCACCGGCGCTGTAGCGCAGC
>CALDHQ010000216.1 GCA_937894055.1 uncultured Polymorphobacter sp. | reverse complement strand
GTGAACCACAGCACCGCGGGCTTCTGGTTCTTGAGACTGGCGTGCATGTCGCGGGTGATGTCGACGGTCTGCCAATGGACGTTCTGTGCGCGGCGCAGGCTGAAGTTGAGCATGCCGGCGGCGACGGTGCCGTTAGTAATCTTGTCGATCAGGATGAAGCCGCCGAGCGTGTGATTGTCGGCATAGGGTTCAAAAACGATCGGCTTGTCGGTGGCGATTTCGGCGACGCCGATGGCGTTCAAGTCGAAGGTCTTCGCCGCCAGATGCTCCATCGTGTTGACGTTGACCTGGTACTTGGGCGCCTGCACCGTCGCCGATACCAGCTGCGTGCCGAGCTTGAGCCAATAGGCGCGGCCGGGGATCATCGGCTCGTCTGCCATCCACACGACGGTGGCTTCGAACTGGTTCGCGACCTGCGGCGGGTTATCGACAATGCTGATGACGTCGCCGCGCGAGCAATCGACTTCGTCGGCAAAGCACAAAGTCACCGACTGGCCGGCGACGGCCTCGGCGAGGTCGCCGCCCTGTGTGACGATGCGGCTGATCGTCGAGGTCTTGCCCGACGGCAGCACGCGGATGGCATCGCCGGGCTTGATCGTGCCGGCGGCAATCTGGCCGGAAAAGCCGCGGAAATCGAGGTTGGGGCGGTTGACCCATTGGACGGCCATGCGGAACGGCTGGTCCTGCGCGGCAGTGACGTCGAGTTCGACGGTTTCGAGGTGCTCGATCAGCGGCTTGCCCATGTACCACGGCATCTTCGGCGACCGCGTCGTGATATTGTCGCCCTTGAACCCCGAAATCGGCATTGCGGTGAAATCGGTGATGCCGATCGAGCGCGCGAACGCCGTGTAATCGGCGACAATCGCGTCATATTGCGCCTGATCATAGTCGATCAGGTCCATCTTGTTGACCGCGAGCACGATGTTGCGGATGCCGATCAGGTGCGCGAGGTAGCTGTGGCGCCGCGTCTGGACGAGCACGCCCTTGCGCGCGTCGATCAGGATGACCGCCAGGTCGGCGGTCGAGGCGCCGGTGACCATGTTGCGCGTATATTGTTCGTGGCCGGGGGTGTCGGCGACGATGAACTTGCGCTTTTCGGTGGCGAAAAACCGGTAGGCGACATCGATGGTGATGCCCTGTTCGCGCTCGGCCGCCAGCCCGTCGACGAGCAGCGCGAAGTCGATGTCCTGGCCCTGCGTGCCCATCTTTTTGGAATCGGCTTCGAGACTGGCGAGCTGGTCTTCGAAGATCATCTTCGAATCGTAGAGCAAGCGCCCGATCAGCGTCGATTTGCCGTCATCGACCGAGCCGCAGGTGATGAAGCGCAGCAGCGACTTGTGCTGGTGCGTTTCGAGATAGGCGTCGATGTCCGAGGCGATCAGATCGTCGGTTTTGTAAATGACATCCGACATCAGAAATACCCCTCGGCCTTCTTCTTTTCCATGGATGCTGCCTGATCATGGTCGATGGCACGGCCCTGGCGTTCGGAGGTGGTGGTCAGCAGCATTTCCTGGATGACCTGCGGCAGCGTCGTCGCCTCGCTCTCCACCGCGCCGGTCAGCGGATAGCAGCCGAGCGTGCGGAAACGGATGTTGCGTTCGACGGGCACCTCACCGGGCTTGAGCGGGAAGCGCTCGTCATCGACCATCAGCAGCAGCCCGTCGCGCGTCACCGTCGGGCGCGGCGCGCTGAAATACAGCGGCACGATCTCGATGTTTTCGAGGTGGATGTATTGCCAGATATCGAGCTCGGTCCAGTTCGAGATCGGGAAGACGCGGATGCTCTCGCCCTTGGCCTTTTTGGCATTGTAGAGGTTCCACAGTTCGGGGCGCTGCGCCTTGGGGTTCCAGCCGTGCGCGGCGGAGCGGAAGCTGAAGATGCGTTCCTTGGCGCGCGACTTTTCCTCGTCGCGGCGGGCGCCGCCGAACGCCACGTCGAAGCCGTGTTTGTCGAGCGCCTGCTTCAACCCTTCGGTCTTCCACATGTCGGTGTGCAACGAACCGTGGTCGAACGGGTTGATGCCGCGCGCCAGTGCTTCGGGGTTCTGGTAAACCATCAGCTCCATGCCGGCATCGCGCGCGGCCTTTTCGCGCAGCTCGTACATCGCCTTGAACTTCCACGTCGTATCGACATGGAGCAGCGGGAACGGCGGCGGCGAGGGGAAGAACGCCTTCTTCGCCAGATGCAGCATCACCGCGCTGTCCTTGCCGACCGAATAGAGCATGACGGGGCGTTCGGCCTCGGCCACCACCTCGCGCATGATCTGGATGCTCTCGGCCTCCAGCCGCTCGAGATGGGTCAGGGTTCTGGTCATGACGACGTGGTTCCGGTTCCTTGCGGGCAGCCATTTTCGGCGCGCTGCCCGCCATGTTCAATTCTGTGGTGCCTTGGCCCGCCACCCGCGACGGCTCAAGCGAGTTCTTCTTTACCGCTAGTGCATGAACGTTTGCCGGTGCAATGGCGATTGCGTGCGAACAGTGGCCGTGACGGTTTTGCCTTATCGCTGCGGACTTGTATAAATGCGCGCAAGAATTGGGTGGAGGACGCAGTGATGGTCTATGTGCTGGGCGGCTGGCAAAGCGATTTCGCGCGCAACTGGGACCGGCAGGGGCTCGATATCGCCGGGGCGTTTGCCGAAACGGTGAACGCCGGACTCGAGGCGACGCAGCTTGATGCGGCCGACGTCGAGACCGGCCATGTCGGCAATTTCGTCAGCGATCTGTTCGCGCGCCAGGGGCTGCTCGGCGGCTTCTTCGGACAGGTCGACCCGGCGTTCAACGGCCTGCCGACGTCGCGCCACGAAGCTGCCTGCGCGTCGGGCAGCGTCGCCATCCTCGCCGCCACCGCCGAAATCGAGGCCGGGCGCTATGACCTCGCCTGCGTCGTCGGGCTCGAGCAGATGCGCAACGTGCCGGGGCAGACGGCGGCTGAGTATCTCGGGGCAGCAGCATGGAGCGGCCATGAATTCGCCGACGCGAAGTTCCTGTGGCCGCGGGCGTTTTCCGACCTCGCCGGGGAATATGAGAAGCGCTACGGGCTGGATTACAACCATCTGATGCGCATCGCCGAAATCAACTTCGGTAACGCCAAGCGCAACCCCAATGCCCAGACACGCGCCTATCAGTTCGGCCCCAAGAGCTTCACCGCCGATGACGAGGCCAACCCCGTCGTCGAGGGCCGGACGCGCAAGATGGACTGCGGCCAGGTCACCGACGGCAGCGCGGTGGTGTTCCTCGCGTCGGCCGAACGTGCCGCAGCTTACGCAAAAGAACGCGGCATTGCGCTCGAAAGCCTGCCGCGGATCAGCGGCTGGGGCCACCGTTCGGCACCGATCGAATATGCGCAGAAGATCCGCGATTCGGCGCATGACGCCTATGTCTTCCCGCAGGTCCGCCGCGCCATCATGGACGCGCGCGCGCGCGCCGGCGTCGCTGATATCGACCAGATCGACGCGGTCGAAACGCACGACTGCTTCACCTCGACCGAATATATGGCGATCGACCATCTCGGCCTGACCGCGCCCGGCGAAAGCTGGAAGGCAGTCGAGGACGGCAGCATCGAGATGGGCGGGCGGCTGCCGATCAACGCGTCGGGCGGGCTGATCGGCACCGGGCACCCCGTCGGCGCCACCGGCATCCGCATGATGCTCGATGCCTATAAGCAGGTGACGGGGACGGCCGGCGACTATCAGGTCGAAGGCGCGCGGCGCGTCCAGACGCTCAACATCGGCGGCTCGACCACCACCACCGTCAGCTTTGTGGTGGAGCGCGAGGCAGCATGAGCCGGTACGAACAGTTCAGCGCCGTCATCGAGGCGTGGAAGCGCCGCGATATCGAAGCCGTGCTCGACGCGATGGATGACGACATCGTCTGGCACTATGCCGCCGCGGTCGCGCCGCCGGCACGCGGCAAGGCCAAGGCGCGCGCCTTCCTCGAACGCTTCAGCGCGACGATCGCCACCATCCGCTGGCGCATCTTCGCGCACGCCGAAACCGCCGACACGCTGTTTGTCGAAGGCGTCGACGAATATGACAATGTGTCGGGCGTCACCGTGCTGGCGCCCTACGCCGGCGTCATCGACTTCAAGGGCGACAAGATCATCGGCTGGCGCGACTATGTCGACCACAGCGTCATTGCCGCCAGCGAAGCCGGCCACGCGCCGTCGAAGCAGGTCGTTGAGCTGATCAGCCGGGCAGCGGTCTAACGGCGGCGGCGCGGGCTACCGCCCGAGGACGTTGAGCGCCTTGGCGTGCGCCGAATCGAGATATTCGTCGAGCCGCGTGATGCGGCCGTTTTCGATGCGGACGATGACGCACGCCGGCATTTCCCAGCGCGTGCCGTCGGGCAGCGTCGCTTCCAGCACGTGCTGTTGCATGAAGCCGTCGGGCAGCGCGACGCGGCGCACGAGCCGGTAGTGGCGGTCGGGCAGCTTCGCCATGAACCAGCCGAGCACCTTCATGTTTTGCTCGACGGTCTGGGTGACACCGTCATTGTTATGCCAGATTTGCGCATCGGGCGCGTAGCAGGCGCGCACCGTGTCGGTGTCGCCGCTTTCGATGGCACCGAGGAATTTTTCGGCGAAGGCCAGTTTTTCAGCGTCGGTCATCATGCAGCCTTTCTGGCGGATTCTGTTGGGCGGGCTTTGTCGAGTTCGCTGCGGTCGACCCAGGTCGAATGCGTGCCGCTGCTGATTTTGTGCGGCAGTGCGATGCGGCACACCGGGCCGGCTTCGAAGTTCAGGCAGTCGATCAGGATGCATTCCGAGGTGCCGGTGTTTTCATCGGTGATGAAGCTGACCAGATAGCCGTCATCTTCCGACTTGGCGTTGATACGCGGCACGAACGGCGCTTCGCTGGCGTAGCGGCCTTCCGCCAGGTTGAGCGACCAGCTTTGGCCGCTGACGAGGTCGTGCTTGACGAAGCCGTTGAACAGGAACCAGCCGGGCTTGGTCGTGGTGCTATAGGCATAGCGATACGGCTTGCCGGCGTAGCGCTGGTTGAACATGCCGAATTCGAGGATGCGGTCATCGAGGCGCTGCTCGGTGGTCTTGCCGGTCGCCAGATTGAAGCGCCAGCGGTGCAGCTTGGGCCGGAAGCTGTGTTCATCGACATAGGCCATCAGATGCCCGTAGCCGTCTTCATTGGGCAGCGGCTTGGGGACCGGATTTTCCTGGAAGTAACCGTCGAGGATGACTTCGTCGCCCTCCTCATAGGCGTTGAGCCAGTGCAGCACATAGGTCGGCGCGGCGTCGAACCAGCGGATCTGGTCGGGGGTGCCGTGGCGCGGGATCAGCGCGAAGCGCGTCGGCAGCGGGTGCTGCTTGACCGCGTGGATGTTGCGCTTGAGCAGTTCGGCATCCCAGAACAGCGGCATGTCGTTGAGGATCGACCAGTTGGCGCTGAACGCCATGTCGTGCGGCAAGCGCGGCCCGGGCAACGGGATTTCGACATAGTTGGTGAGCTCGCCCGCGGCGTTGACGACGCCGTAGTGCATGTAGGGCGCATGCACCGAATAGTTGAAGAACAGCAGCTCGCCGGTGGCTTCATCGACCTTGGGATGCGCCGAAATGCCGTCGAGCGGCACCCACGGCGCCAGCCCGGTCTGTTCGAGCGTTTCGGGGTCGAGCACATAGCCTTCGCCGCACTGGTAGAAGGTCGAAATCGCCTTGCCGGCATGAACGACGATGTCGGTCGAGGAGCTGTCCTTGAGCCCGCCGTGCGCGCCGAAGCCGGGGCGTTTCGAAACGGCGGGACCGTCGGCGAGCCCGCCCCAGATCGAGCCGCCGGCTTCCTGTTCGGCCTGGAAGCAGCGCGTCCGCACCCAGCGGTTGCGGTAGCTGGCGGTGCCGTTCCTGAAATCGATCGCGTGGATCATGCCGTCGCCGTCGAACGGGTGGTAGCGGCCGAGCGGGTGGTGCAGCTGGTTTTCGGTGTTGCGCAGATAGACGCCGTCGATGTCGGTCGGGATCTTGCCCTCGATGACATCGAGGTCGGTCGCAGTCACCTCCTCGTGCTGCGGCGTCCAGGCCCCGTTGAGATAGGGGTGATTGCTCGGCTTCAGGCTGGTCCTGACGGGGGGCAGTCGCTCGATCTGCATCATATCCTCCAGGCCCTTCAGACGGGGCGCTTTGTCCCAAACTACGCTGCCCGCCAGCGGCGACAAGCCTGTCCTAGGGTAAGGCCGCAAAGGTGGCGGCGTATTGATCCCGCAGCAGGTTCTTCTGGACCTTGCCCATGGCATTGCGTGGCAGGTCGGCGACAAAGAAGATCCGCTTGGGAGTCTTGTAGGCTGCCAGGCTCTGCCTCAGCCCCGCGATCATGGCGGCCTCCTCGCCCGACCCGATCACGACCGCCGCCACGGCCTCGCCGACGCCCACCGGACCGCCGCTGCAGTTGTAGCCGAAGTAGCAGTGATTGATCATCACGATGACCGAGATGATGATGACCTCGAGGAATGACCAGAACACGTCATTCGGTCGCAGGAACGTGTGGAAGTAATGCTCGTAGGTTCCGCCGGACTGTCCGTAGAGCAGCGTGGTGGTCAGCTGCGCGGAGGCGAAGGCCATGATCAGGGCCATCGCGTACAGCGGGATGATGACCACGGCGCTGGCCACCAGTCGGGTGGAGACCAGGTAGGAGATGCTCTTGATGCCCATCACCTCAAGAGATCGGAAGAGCGTCGTGTAGGGAAAGAGTGTCT
>CALDHQ010000215.1 GCA_937894055.1 uncultured Polymorphobacter sp. | reverse complement strand
CGCCTCGGCACCGGCGTATCGAGCCTGCCGTATCACCACCCGCTGATGCTCGCCGACCGCATCAACCAGCTCGACCACATCACCCGCGGCCGCGTCATGTTCGGCGTCGGCCCCGGCGCGCTGCCGTCGGATGCGTTCATGATGGGCATCCCCGTCGCCAAGCAGCGCGACCGCATGGACGAAGCGCTCGCGGTGCTGGTGCCGCTGCTGCGCGGCGAGACGGTGACCGCCAAGACCGAATGGTTCGAACTCAACAGCGCCCGCCTGCAGATGACGCCGTTCAGCCGGCCGTCGGTCGAAATCACCGTCGCCTCGCAGGTCTCGCCGACCGGCGCGCAGGCGGCCGGTCTGCACGGGCTGGGGCTGCTGTCGATCGGTGCGACCTCGACGGGCGGCTTCAACGCACTGTCGTCGAACTGGGCGATTGCCGAGGAAGCCGCACGCGCCTCGGGCCAGACGATGGACCGCAACAACTGGCGCCTCGTCGGGCCGATGCACATCGCCGAAACCCGCGAACAGGCGCGCGCCGATGTGCGCTACGGGCTGCACAACTGGCTGCACTATTTCCGCGACGTCGCGGCGCTGCCGCTCGCCCCCGATGACGGCACCGACCCTGTCGATGCACTGATCGCCAACGGCATGGCGGTGATCGGCACCCCCGATGACGCGGTGGCGCAGATCGAACGGCTGCAGGCACAGTCGGGCGGCTTCGGTGCGTTCCTCAACATGGACCAGAACTGGGCGCCCTGGGATGCCAAGCGCCGCAGCTACGAAATGATGGCGCGCTATGTCATGCCGCGCCTGCAGAACCTCAACGACAACCGCGTCGCCTCGCTCGACTGGGCGGCGGCCAACCGCCCCGAATTCATCGGGCAGGTGCAGGCTGCAGTCGGCGCGCGCATTGTCGGGCATATCGCCACCAAGGGCACCGACAATATCAGCCCCGAAATCCTCGCGGCACTCGCCGAAGCCGCCAAGCAAGCCTGACACCCTGCACCACCGCGCACGCACAGCGCCCTTGACGCCCGCGCGTGCCGCGCGCAATCCTGTTGCGAAGGCGTGAAATCGCCGGTTGGTCGCGTGCTTTGTCTTGTCTTGGGTGGGAGGACCGGCGTCATGCAGCAGATTTCACGGGGGTCTTTGACTTTGGCGCTGGTCATCGCGACCGGACTTGCGGCCAGCGGCTGCAAGAAGGCCGTCGAGGATGAAGCCACGCAGGCCGGCGTTTCCGACGCACATTTCAAACAGGCCGCCGAAGACTATTTCAAGGCGATGGATAACGGCGTCGAGCTCAACGAAGCCGAGGTCAAGGGCCGCAACATGTGGAACGTCTGGACCGGCGGCAACGACCGGTTCTGGGACACCATGTCGAAGCCGACATTCGGCGGCTTCGACTTGCTCAAGATCGTCGCCGGCCGCCCCGGCACCCCGCATGGCCGCGAACAGCGCTGGCAATATCTCGGGCTGATCAACGAGCCGTGCTTCACCCCCGCCGCCGCGCCCGACCCCAAGCATTTCGGCCTCTACATCGACCAGCGCAGCGCCGACTGCCCCGCCGATCCGTTTGCCGATGAGAAGAAGTACCCCGGCGTCAAGATCGGCGCGCGCGGCACCAAGTTCGACGATGGCAGCGTATTGCCGGTCGGCTCCTACTACGGCGAACCCACCGGCATTGTCGGGCTGCGGCTGTTCCCCAACCCCGATTTCGATGCCAAGGCCAAGGCGCGCTGGGACGCCGACCGCTATTACAACGACCCGACCTATTACAACGACGCCAAGCTGGTGCGGCCGTTCCGCGTCGGCATGAGCTGCGGCTTCTGCCATGTCGGCCCCAGCCCGATCAATCCGCCCGCCGACCCCGCGCACCCGAAATGGGAGAACCTCAATTCGACCGTCGGCGCGCAGTACATGTGGGTCGACCGGCTGTTCATGGTCGAGGCCAACCCGAAGAACTTCATGTACCAGCTGGTGAAAACCTTCCGGCCGGGGGCGATGGATACCTCGCTGGTATCGACCGACAACATCAACAACCCGCGCACGATGAACGCCATCTACAACCTGCCCGAACGGCTCGAAAACGCGCTGCATGTCGGCCAGGAAACGCTCAAGGGCGGCGAGCGCGACAACAAGCAGTTCAACGACTTCGTCAAGACCGGGCCGCTGACGCGCTTCTTCAAGGCACCCGACACCGTCTACACGCCGCACGTCCTCAAGGACGGCTCGGACTCGGTCGGCGCACTCGGCGCCTTGAACCGCGTCTATCTCAACATCGGTCTGTATTCGGAAGAATGGCTGCGCCACTTCAACCCCGTCGTCGGCGGCAAGCCGATCACGCCGATCACCATCAAGTCCGCCAATGCCAATTCGGCCTACTGGCGCGCGACGCAGAACGGCACACCGAACACCGCGCTGTTCTTCCTCAAGGCCGGGCGCCCCGATGACCTGTCGGCAGCGCCCGGTGGCAGCGCCTATCTGACGGCTGATGCTGCAACGCTCGAACGCGGCCGCAACGCCTTTGCCGACACCTGCGCGCGCTGCCATTCGAGCAAGGGGCCGGTACCGCCCGCCAATGCACGGCTTGGTGGCGGTGGACCGCAATATCTCGACCGCTTCAAGGCGTGGTGGGCGTTCACGCAGACGCCGGCGTACAAGGCGCAGATGCGCAGCATCGTCGCCGCACCGGACTTCAAGCAGGGTAACTACTTCTCGACCGAAGTCCGTATCCCCGCGACTCTCCTGCGCACCAACGTCTGCAGCCCGCTGGCGTCGAACGCCATCGGCGGCAACATCTGGAACGACTTTTCGGCATCGACCTACAAGTCGCTGCCGGCAGTGGGTTCGGTCACCATCGCCAATCCGATCACCGGCGCACGCTCGGCCTATGCGCTGGCCGGCGACGGGCGCGGCTATACGCGGCCACCGACCTTGGTGTCGCTGTGGACCTCGGCGCCGTACCTGCTCAACAACAGCGTCGGGCCGTTCAACCAGGACCCGTCGGTCAAGGGCCGCATGGCGATGTACGACGCGGCGATCCGCCAGATGCTGTGGCCCGAAAAGCGTGAGATGGACGCGGTGCTCGGCGACAAGGTCGATGGCACCATCGACCGGACGACGACGCGCAGCTGGATCTTCATCCCGCGCGGCTATGTGCCCGAGTTCATCCGCAAGCATGACGCCGCTGCCGCCAAGGCCGCGCCGCACCTGATCGACGCCAATGGCGACGTCAGCCTCGGGCCGATCCCCGCCGGCGTGCCGGTCAACCTGCTGGCGAACCTGCAGCCGCTGGCAGAATCGAAGAACCCGGCCGACATCGCGCGCCACTATGACCGGTTGCTCGACCTGCTGGTACGCATCAAGGTCGACATGGCGAAGCAGCCGAAGAACGCCACCGACGCCGAGCTGCGCGCGCACTTTGCCAACCTTGCGGCGCCGATGCTGCGGCTGAGCAAATGCCCCGACTTCGTCGTCAACCGCGGGCACTATTTCGGCACCGCGAAGTTCAACGACCAGGCCGGGCTGACCGCCGACGAACGCGCCTTCGGCACCGAGCCGGTGCTTGCCGAAGCCGACAAGCTGGCGCTGGTCGAGTATCTGAAGACGTTGTGACCGCAGCAGCCGCCGACACCTTGGACTCTAAAGGTTATCGGCCGGACTATATCGTCGTCGGCTCGGGTGCCGGCGGCGGCACGGTGGCGGCACGGCTGGCCGAAGCCGGCATGCGCGTGCTGGTGCTCGAAGCCGGCGGCGACCCCGTCGCCAGCGCCGCGCCGGGCATGCCCGAAGACTATCAGGTGCCGGCGTTCCACGCGCAGTCGTCCGAAAACGCCGCGATGGCATGGAACTTCGGCGTCGACCACCACGCCGACCCTGCTGAGGCCGCACGCGACCCCAAGCGCATGGCCGACGGCCACATCCTCTATCCGCGCGCTGCCGCACTCGGCGGCTGCACCGCGCACAACGCCATGATATTCATGGCGCCCAACGCGCAGGACTGGGACGCGATTGCCGAGGTGACCGGCGATGCGTCATGGTCGGCGGCCAACATGCAGCGTTACTGGCAGCGCGTCGAACGCTGCAACCACCGCCGCATCTGGCGCTGGATTTACCGCCGCACCGGCTGGAACCCGACCGGTCACGGCTTCGACGGCTGGCTCGACACGCAGGTCGCGATGCCGACCGAGGCGATGCGCGACCGCGCCATGCTGTCGGCGATGCTGCTCAGCGCGCGCGCCGCGTTCGACGAACTGTCGCGCTTCCGCATCAAGGCGATCATCGCCGGGCTGTGGCGGCTGCTGATCGGCAAGGGCGACCCCAACGACGTCCGCGTCAACGCCCGCGAAGGCATCTGGTACGGCCCGATTTCGGCGAAGTCGAACAGCCGGCGCGGCACCCGCGAACGCCTGCTCGATATCCAGCGCCGCTTCCCCGACCGGCTGTACATCGAGCTCGACGCGCTGGTGACGCGCGTGCTGTTCGATGCCGACGACCGCGCCATCGGCGTCGAATATCTCAAAGGGCAACGTCTGTACGCCGCGCACCCTGCACCGCATGGCGAAGCCGCCGCAACGCGGCAGGCATTTGCGGCACGCGAAGTCATTCTGGCGGGCGGCGCCTTCAACACGCCGCAGCTGCTGATGCTGTCGGGCATCGGCCCGCGCGGCGAACTGGCGGCGCACGGCATCGCCTGTCGCGTCGATCTGCCCGGCGTCGGACGCAACCTGCAGGACCGCTACGAAGTCGGTGTCGTCAACCGCATGGCGAAGCCCTGGGCGGCGCTCAAGGGCGCGACCTTCACCCGCAATGACGCGCTGTTCGCCGAATGGCGGCGCCATGGTCGCGGCATGTATGGCTCGAACGGCGTGTCGCTTGCGGTCACTCGGCGTTCACACCCCGACAAGCCGGTTCCCGATATCTTCCTGATGGGGCTACTGGCGCGATTTCAGGGCTATTTTCCCGGCTATTCACGACTGGTGGCGACCGAGCATGACTGCCTGACTTGGGCAGTGCTGCTCGCGCACACCGCCAACCGCGCCGGCACCGTGCGGCTGGCATCGAGCGACCCGCGCGCCGTGCCGCAGATCCAGTTCAACTATTTCACCGAAACCAGCGACCCCGGCGGCCGCGACCTTGCCGCTGCGGTGCGCGGCGTCGAACTGGCACGCGAGATTGCCGCGCCGATGCGCAAGCGCGGGCGCATCGCTGAGGAGCTGGTGCCGGGCCATGACGTGCGCGGCGCCGCGCTCGCCGACTGGGTTCGCGACAATGCCTGGGGGCATCACGCCTCGTGCAGCGCTGCAATCGGGCCGCGCGATGCCGGCGGCGTGCTGGGCAGCGACTTCCGCGTCCACGGCGTGCAGGGCTTGCGCGTCGTCGATGCCAGCGTCTTCCCGCGCATCCCCGGCTATTTCATCGTGTCGGCCATCTATATGATCGGCGAAAAGGCCGCAGATGTGATATTGGAGTCGGCAGGAGGTCAGTAATGATCCTCAAGCCGCTGCACGACGCGTTGACTTCGGTGTTGCATCTGGAGCGCCGCTTCGAACCGTTTTTCCGCCCGGCGCTCAACGCGCTGGTCCGCGAACCTGTCGCGGCGCTGACCCAGTTGGCGATCAACCTGCCGCGCCCCGACGAACATCTGGCACTCGCCGAAGAAGTCACCGACCCCGACGAGGAGGCCAGCTGCCAGGGCATGATCGACGAAATCCGCCGCCACTTGGCGCAGGACTTTGCGCCCGGTGACATGCAGCGCGGCGGCAATACCAAGACGCACGGCATCGTCCGCGCCGAACTCGTCATCCGCGACGACCTGCCGGCGCACTGCCGCCACGGCATCTTCGCGACGCCGCGCAGCTTTCCGGCGTGGGTGCGGTTTTCTGGGCCGGGACCGCATGTCGAACCCGATATCAACGACGTCGGCTTCGGCAGCATCTCGATCAAGGCGATGGGCGTGCCCGGCGAAAAGCTGATGGATGACGAGAAGTTCACGCACGACTTCACCGCCGTCGTCACCCCGACGTTCGTCACCTGCAACACCCGCGACAACGCCCGGCTGCAATATTGGAGCCGTCGCGAAATGCCGGTGTGGTATTTCCTCGACCCGCGCAACAGCCACATCCGCGACTTCATCATGCAGAGCCTGTGGAACGAAACGCAGCGCAACCCGCTCGGCGCGACCTATTACTCGTGCGTGCCGTATCTGCTGGGCGACGGCCAGGCGATGAAATATGAAATCCGGCCGCGCCAGCAGGTCGACATGCACGTCCCGGGGCTGCCGTTCGACCCTGATGATAATTACCTGCGGCAGAACATGCAGCGCACGCTCGACGCACAGCCGGTCGAATTCGACCTGTTCCTGCAGCTGCAAACCGACGCACATGCGATGCCGATCGAAAACGCCGGGGTGCGCTGGTCATACCGCAAATCGCCGCTGATCCCCGCCGCCATCCTGAAGATTCCGGCGCAGCATTTCGACCAGCCGGCACAGTTCGAATTCGCCAAGCGCCTGTCGTACAACCCGTGGCACGCCCACATCGCCAACCGCCCGCTCGGCAACCAGAGCCGGGCACGCCGCCGCATGTATCAGGAACTGTCGCGCTACCGGCAAGCGATGAACCACGTCGCGCACTACGAACCCGACGGCAGCGAGACGTTCGACTAGGCGGCTGTGCCTGAACCCAACCCCGCTCATCCCGAGCGAAGTCGAGGGACACGCCCACCCGTCAGCG
>CALDHQ010000214.1 GCA_937894055.1 uncultured Polymorphobacter sp. | reverse complement strand
CATTTGCTTGGCGCTCTTCAATCGGGTGCAGGCCTCAGGCCTGCCCGCCGGAGGCGCTTTCTTTGACTATTGGCAGATTCTGTACCCGTTCTTGCGCATCAGCACGTCGAGATGAAAATGATCGCCGTGATACACGTCCGCCCCAGGCCCGAGCACCGTCGTAAAATCGCTGCACGCGCCCAGCCGTACGCGCTCGATGAAGCTGCCTGCTACCGGCTTGCCGTCGGCGCCGAGCCACTGCGCCCAGCCCGCCGGCAGATCGGCGCTGGCATAGGTGAACGACGCCATGTCGAGCGCATTGGCGCGGGCGTGTTCGCTGATCTTGGCGCCAGCGATGTGGTTGCGGCTGCGACAGACGTAGGAAGAGGCGTTGGCGATGGTGGTGACGCGCGTTGCCAGCATCGATTGCGCCAGCGGCTGCAGCGTGCCCGTCACCCAATGATGCAGCGCCGCCACCATCGGGCAGGTCAGTGTCGCGGCGGGCGTCAGTTTCACGCCGGCGATCGCGGTGACTTCGACCGGCGCGGGGGCGCCGCAGCTATCGGCTGAGCCGATCGGCGGCACCGGCTTGGCGGTCACATCAATATCGGCCAGCAACCGTGTGCAGTCGGCTTGCGCTGCGGCGACGGCCTCGGCTGACCAGCTGCCCGAAACGCTTGGCGGCGGCGATGGCACGGGCGTAGCCGCCACCACCGCCGCTGCCACAAGCGCGAGCAAGGCCAAGGCTACTTCGGGCTACGCTTGGCGAGAATCCGCTGCAACGTGCGCCGGTGCATCTTCAACCGTCGTGCGGTTTCGGAGACGTTGCGGTCGCACAGTTCATAGACGCGGGTGATGTGTTCCCAGCGCACGCGGTCGGCCGACATCGGCTCGGCGGGCGCTTCGGCGGTGGTGCCGGTGGCGAGCAGCGCGCCGATGATGTCTTCGGGGTCGGCTGGCTTGGCGAGGTAGTCGACCGCGCCGGCCTTCACCGCCGACACCGCAGTTGCAAGGTTGCCATAGCCGGTCAGGATGACAACGCGCGTTTCGGGCCAGCGGGCGCGCAGTTCGGCGACGAGGTCGAGTCCATTGCCATCACCGAGCCGCATATCGACAACGGCATGGCTGGGGTAGTTTTCGGCGGTGAAGCCGGCGATCGCGCTGCGCGCCTCGGCGACGCTGGCGGCGGCGGTGACGGCAAAGCCGCGCCGTTCGAGCATCATCGACAGGCGCTGGCGGAACGGCGCATCATCGTCGACGAGCAGCAGCGGCATGCGCGCGGCGGCACCGGCGGTGGCAGTCGGTTGGGCGGTATCGGTCATGGTCATCTTCTTGGTCCTGTTGGTCGTTCAGGTCAGGGGACGTTGAGTGGTGTCGTGGCTTCGATATGGGAGCGCTGCCAGCGAATGTCGACCCGCGCGCCACCGTGCGGGCGATTACCGAATTCAAGGTGCGCGCCGGTGCGTTCGAGCAAGGTGGTAGCGATGAAAATGCCCAGCCCGGTGCTCCCCGACCGCGACCGCGACGGGCCGAGATAGGGTTCACCCAGGTGCGGCAAAAGTTCGCGGTCGAAGCCGGCGCCATCGTCGCTGACGCGCAACCGGATTTCGCTCGAATTGGCTTCGAGCCGGATTTCGACCTTCGATCCGGCGTGGCGCACCGCGTTCGACACCAGGTTGTTGAGGCCGTGCAGCAGTTCGGGCGTGCGACGCAGCCGCAGCTCGGGGGCTTGCGCGGTGTCGATGGCGATGGGGACGCGCGACGGCGTGACGCCGTGGACGACTTCGTGCAGCAGCGCATCGATGGTCAGCAGCGGGAACGGGTCCTCGGCCTCGGCGCGGCGCGCGATGCCGACCAATATCGCGCGGCTGCGTGCGGCTTCGGCCTCGAGCAGCCGCACGTCGTCGCCGAAATCGGGATCATTGCCGAGCTGCTCGACAAGTTCGTGCGCGATCAGCGTGATCGTGCCGAGCGGCCCGCCGAGTTCGTGCGCCGCTGCCGCCGCCAGCGCGCCGAGTGCCGAGAGCCGCGATTCGCGCTCCAACGCCGCCTGGGTGGCGATCAGCGCCTGGGCTCGCCGCCGCGATTCAGCAGACACCAGCCATACATAGCCGGCGATGAAGATCATGCCGTTGGCGATCGCGATGAAGACGCCGAAATGATAGATCTCGGGCATTTCGATCGGTGCGCCGCGCCAAGGCAACGGCAGCGGCATCCGCGATTCGATGACCAGCACGGTCAACCCCAGCGCCATCATCAGCA
>CALDHQ010000213.1 GCA_937894055.1 uncultured Polymorphobacter sp. | reverse complement strand
CCTGACCGGTGGCGGCTCGCGTCGCATGGGCCGCGACAAAGCGCTGGTCGAAATCGACGGCACCCCGCTCTGGCGCCGACAGCGGGACGTGCTGCTCGCCGCCGGCGCACAATCTATCGTCGTCGTCCGCCACCCCGGCCAAACTACGGTAGCGGATGACGCCATCCACCGTTGGGACCTCATTACCGACGTCGGCCCGATCGCCGGCCTGCACGCCGCGCTGAGCGGGGCGCCCGGCGCTGCGCTCGCCGTCCTCGCCGTCGATCTACCCGCGGTGGACGCAGCCTGGTTCCGCTGGCTCGCCGGGCACCGCCAACACGGCGGCGGCGCCGTCGCGCGTCACGCCGATGACGTCGAGGTCGACTCGGTGGGGTGGTTGCCGCTCGAGGACATCGTCGCGCAGGCGCGCGGGCGCTGGGACATCATCGACGCGCTGATCCCCGAAGCCGAGTTGCACGGGCTCGACGCCGAGCTGCGGTCAGCGAGCCAGGGGCTGGCGAGCTACCACGCGCGGTTCGATCATCTGGCGGAGCTGCTGGGCAAGCCGGCGCAGGAGGTGTTGCAGCGGGCAAGGGCCGCTTGACGCAAGCAGTTTATCGTCCGGGGCAGGTCGCGCGCAATGCGGCGCCGGCCGCAGGCGTCCGGCGCTCGCGGCTTGCGCTGCCCGAGCTGCTCGACCCCTGCCGGTTGACGCTGCGCTACACCCCCGTTACCCCTCGTCGTATCTTAAGGGGTTGGAGATATTCATGCTTGCTGCGGCAAAACGCGTTCTGGTGACTGGCGGCGCGGGGTTTCTGGGTTCGCAGCTGTGTGACCGGCTGATTGCCGATGGCCATGACGTGCTGTGCCTCGACAATTTCTTCACCGGCCACAAGCGCAATATCCAGCACCTGTTCGGCCATGAGCGCTTCGAACTGATGCGCCATGACGTGACGATGCCGCTCTATGTCGAGGTCGACGAGATCTACAACCTCGCCTGCCCGGCCTCCCCCATCCAGTATCAGATCAACCCGGTGCAGACGACCAAGACCTCGGTCCACGGCGCCATCAACATGCTCGGGCTGGCCAAGCGCACCGGCGCCAAGGTGTTCCAGGCCTCGACCAGCGAAGTCTATGGCGACCCCGAAGTCCATCCGCAGCCCGAAAGCTATTGGGGCCAGGTCAATCCGATCGGCCCGCGCGCCTGCTACGACGAAGGCAAGCGCTGCGCCGAAACGCTGTTCTTCGACTATCACCGCCAGAACCAGGTGCGCATCAAGGTGGCGCGCATCTTCAACACCTATGGCCCGCGCATGGACCCCAACGACGGCCGCGTCGTGTCGAACTTCATCGTCCAGGCGCTGACCGGCAAGCCCATCACCATCTACGGCGACGGCAAGCAGACGCGCAGCTTCTGCTACAGCGACGATCTCATCGAAGGCTTCATCCGGCTGATGGACAGCCCCGACGGCGTCACCGGCCCAGTCAACCTCGGCAACCCCGGCGAGTTCACGATGATCGAACTGGCGGAAAAGGTCATCGCGCTGACCGGCTCCAAGTCCAAAATCATCCACGAACCGCTGCCCACCGATGATCCGCGCCAGCGCCGCCCGGTGATCGATCTGGCCAAGTCGGCGCTTGGCTGGGAACCCAAGGTCGACCTCGAAACCGGCCTCAAACGCACCATCGCCGAGTCCGACCGCCGGTCGGTCTCGGTGATGGCCGCGGCGGCTGTGCTCGCGACGCCGCTCGGCACCTGGCTCTTGATCATCTGGTCGCCGGACGCGGCGCGATTGACGGCCGCGGCCCTGACGCTGTCGGCGGCGTTTGTGCTGGGGGCCGGCTTCCGGTTCAAGCAGCAGCCCAGCCTGCCCGCCAGTGCGCCGTTCGGCTTCGCGGCGGGACTTTTCGGCGGCCTGGCGGCCATGCAGGCCCGGGCCGACCGCAATCTGGCGGTGCTGGAAGACTGGGTCGCCAAGACCGCCTGGGTCGAGTTCCTGCCTTCCCGCAAGGACATCCGCTCCAACACCTCGGTCTGCCTCAAGGTCGTCGATCCGCGCATCACCGCGCTGGACGACAAGGCCCAGGCCGAGTTCGCCAAGAAGCTGGCGAGCGTGCTGGAGAAGATCGGAAGAGCACACGTCTGAACTC
>CALDHQ010000212.1 GCA_937894055.1 uncultured Polymorphobacter sp. | reverse complement strand
TGGCTGCAACACCGGTGCCGGCGTCGCGCTCGGCGCGGTGACCGGCGGCTTGATCGGCAGCGCTGTCACGCCTTACCCCGGCGACCCGGCCGGGCTGATCATCGGCGGCGTGCTCGGCGCGATTGCCGGCGGCGCCATCGCCAGCTGCTAACCGGCGCGCAGCACCGCCAGGAACGCCGCGCCATAAGCCTCAAGCTTGCGCGCGCCGACGCCGCTGATTTCGCCCAGCGCAGACAGCGTCGTCGGTCGCACTTCCGCCATCGCGCGCAGCGTGCTGTCGTGGAAAATGACATAGGGCGGCAGCCCGGCCTCGACCGCCAGCGTCCGGCGCAGCGCCCGCAGCGCATCGAATAGCGCCGCATCGGCGGGCGCAACTGAAGCCGCCGCCGGGCTGCTGCGACTGCTGCTGCGCGCGCGCGGCACAGCGGTTTCGGCGCGGACATTCACCTCGACTTCGCCGCGCAGATAGGTCCGGGCATTGGGGCCGAACACCAGCCCGCCATGCTCGTTGCGCGCCAGTGCGTCGGCGGCGAGCAACTGCCGCGCCAGTGCCTCCCAATCGGGCTTTTCGACGTCCTTGCCGATGCCGAATACCGACAATTGGTCATGGCCGAGTTTGCTGATTTTCTCGGCGCCCGAGCCGCGCAGCACATCGACCAGATGCCCCAGCCCGAACATCTGCCCGGTGCGCTGCACAGCGGAGAGCAGCATCTGTGCCGCGACGCGTGCATCCTTGAGCACCGGCGGGTTGAGGCAATTGTCGCAGTTGCCGCACGGCTGTGTCGCGTCCTCGCCGAAATAGCGCAGCAGGTCGATGCGCCGGCATTTCGAGGTTTCGGCAAAATGCACCAGCGCCCCGAGGCGCCCATGTTCGAAGCGCTTGCGGTCGTCGCTGGCATCGCTGCCGTCGATGAAGCTGCGCTGGCGCGCGATGTCATCGGCGCCGTAGATCAAATGCGCGACCGCCGGCTCGCCGTCGCGGCCGGCGCGACCGGTTTCCTGATAATAGGCCTCGATCGACTTGGGCAGGCCGACGTGCGCGACAAAACGCACATCGGGCTTGTCGATGCCCATGCCGAACGCGATCGTCGCGACCATCACCACCTCGTCCTCGGTGATGAAGCGTTCCTGGTTGTGCGCGCGCTCGCCGCCATCGAGGCCGGCGTGATACGGCAAGGCGTTGATGCCCTGCGCCACCAGCCGCGCGGCAATCTGGTCGGTCTTGCCGCGGGTCAGCGCATAGATGATGCCGCTGTTGCCGGCCTGCGTCGCCAGAAAGTCGGCGAGCTGGCGTGTCTCGTCGGTCTTGGCAGCGACTTCGTAGCGGATATTGGGGCGGTCGAAGCCGGCGACCACCAAGCGGTCGGGCGCGATGCCAAGCTGGTCGAGAATATCGGCACGTGTGGTGGCGTCGGCGGTCGCAGTCAGCGCGACGCGCGGCACACCGGGCAGCTGGTCGCACAGCGCGCGCAGCTTGCGGTATTCAGGGCGGAAATCATGGCCCCATTGGCTGACGCAATGCGCTTCATCAATGGCGATCAGCGCGATCTCGACGCGCGACACCAACGTCTGGAACCCCGGCAAGGTGG
>CALDHQ010000211.1 GCA_937894055.1 uncultured Polymorphobacter sp. | reverse complement strand
TGTGGACCGCGCGGTCGCCAGCAACCAGAGCCTTGCCGCAGCCAATGCCACCTTGGAACGCGCGCGGGAGCGGATACGCGCCGTGCGCGGGCGCAGCGGTCACTGATCGGAACGCCTGATCCCATGACCATCTCCATCCGTTCCGTCGAGAAGAAGTTCGGGCTCTATCCCGCCTTGAACAAGATTGGGCTCGAGATCGCCGATGGCGAACTGCTGGCCCTGATGGAGCGCTGGGAGGCGCTCGAGGCCAAGGGTGCTCGCAAGCAGCGACCGCTGTGGGCGTCCACCGGCGTGAAGAACCCCGACTACGACGACACGATGTACGTCGTCGACCTCGTCGTCGCGAGCCAGGCCGATCCGTCGTGGAGATGGACCGACATCCTCGATTTCCCCGACAGCCTCGCGCTGGGCGCTGGCCGCCCTGGGTGGAGCCACCGTGCTGCTGGCCCTGGCCTTCGTGCTCTGGGTCGGGATGTTCGCGGGCAGCCAGATCGCGGCGAGTATCAAGCGGCGCCAATCAAGCTGAATCAGCCCGCTGGTGCGTCGGCGATCATCGCGGTGAATTTGGCTTCGGCGACAGTCTTGCCATTGATCGCGGCGCGGCCGGCGAACTTGCAGACGGTGGCGCGGCGCTGGATGAATTCGACATGCAAATCCATCAGGCAGCCGGGTTCGACCGGCGCGCGGAACTTGGCTTCGTCGATCGCCATGAAATAGACCAGCTTGCCCGAGCCGGCGAGGTCCATCGACTTGACGGCGAGCACGCCGGCAGTCTGCGCCAGCGCCTCGATGATCAACACGCCGGGCATGATCGGCCGCGCCGGAAAGTGCCCGGCAAAGAACGGCTCGTTGATCGTCACCGCCTTGATGCCGCGCGCCGACTTGTCGAGGATGATATCCTCGACGCGGTCGACGAGCAGCATCGGAAAGCGGTGCGGAATCAGCGCCATCACCGCCAGCACATCGGCTGGCGAGGCGAAGCTGGTCCCGTCGGTCATCTTACTTGGCGCCGGCGGGAGCCGTCGTCGAAACGCGCGGCAGCGCCTTGTCGAGGCGGGCCACCAGGTCGTTGGTGACGTCGATCGACGCGGCATGCTGCAGCGTTGCACCTTCGGGCATGGCGATCGACGCGCCGCGCTCACGCATCAAGGTCGAGATGATCGGGTTCGACGCATCGGTGATCTGCTTCAGCACATAGCTGCGGCTCGCCTGGAATTCCTTCTCGCGGTTGCTCAGCTCGGTCTGGGCGGTCTGCTGGCGCGACTGGAAGTCACGAACCTTGGCTTCCCATGCCGGACGCGCGGCGGTGTTGGTCGGCGCCGGCTGCGACTTGCCGAGCGCTTCTTCTTCGGCACCGAACTGGGTGCGCAGCGTATTGGCGCGCGCCTGCATCGCATCGATCTTCGCCTTGAGTTCGGCCTGCGCCTGCTTGCCGGCCGCCGAAGCGTTGAAGACCTGGTCCATGTTGACGATGATGATGACGGCGGGCGGCAAGGTTTGCGCCTGAACTGCGACCGGCGAAACGCTGGCAGCCAGCAGAGTTGCGGCAAATGCTGCCGACTTGAGTAGATTCTTCATCAGAATTGCGTCCCTACGTTGAATTGGAAGACTTTGGTGATATCGCCTTGCTGCGTCACAACTGCCTTGGCAAGGTCGAATCTGAATGGCCCGAACGGCGAGTTCCACGACACGCCGGCGCCGATCGAAACGCGCGGGCTGGCCGAGTCGCCGTAGTAGAATTCCTTGTAGCCGAACTGGCCCGGCGGCGGCGGCGTGATGAAGATCTGCGGCGGCGCATCCCACAGGCCGCCGACATCGACATAGACCGACGGCCGCAGCCCGAGTTCCGCACCCTTCGCGCCCAGCGGCACCTGCAGTTCGACACGGCCGAGATAATAGGCCTGGCCACCGATCGAGTCGTTGACCCAGGTCGATTCGTCCTGGACGACCGTACCGTCGGGCAGCACCGGCTTGCGGATGACGCGCGGGCCGACGCCGCGGATGTCAAAGCCGCGGAAGCGCGGCGAGCCGAGGTAGAAACGGTCGACGATGCGAACCGGCTGCCCGCCATAGCCGAACACATAGCCGCCTTCGGCGCCGAAGTTGACGACCCAGGCGCTGCCGCCGATGGCATACCAATAGTCGTAGTTGGCGCGCGTCCGCAGATAGTTGACGCCGCCGAAGATGCCGGCGAGATCCTGGCTGAAGGTGAAACGCTGGCCGGCCGACGGACGGCCGCGGTTGTTGGTGCTATCCCAGATCAGGCTGTAGCCGATCGACGAGGTGGTGAAGTCGCCGACCGCGTCGCACAGGTAGCGTCCGGCCTTGAGCGGGTCGCACTGGATGGTGACAGTGCCGTCGGGGTTGGTGATCTGGCCGTAGTAGATCGCCGGATCGAGCGTCACCTGGTCATAGCTCAGCCCGTAGCGCACCGAGGCGGCCCAGAATTCGGTCAGCGAGAAGCCGGTGCGAACCTGGAAGCCGGTGGTGGTCTGCGAATAGGTCGAGGTGCGCTGGTTGCTGTTGGTGTAGTTGAACGAGTTATAGTCGCGGCGGAACACGTTGAAGCCGAGCGCGAGGTTCTTGCCGAACAGATACGGCTCGGTGAAGCCCAGTTCGATCGACTTCGAATAGCTCGAGATGTTGAGGCCGGCGCTGAGCTCCTGGCCCTTGCCGCGGAAGTTGCGTTCCTTGATCGACAGGCTGAGGATGAGGCCTTCGAGCGACGAATAGCCCGCCGAGACCTGCAGTTCGCCGGTCGGCTTTTCCTGGACGTTGGTTTCAAGGATGATCTTGTCGGGCGTCGAGCCTGGCTTCTGGTCGATCGTCAGATTGTCCTGGAAGAAGCCAAGGCCCTGCAGACGGTCGCGCGAGCGCTTGACCTTGATGCTGTTGAACGCATCGCCTTCGGCCAGACGGAACTCGCGGCGGATGACCTTGTCGCGGGTGCGGACGTTGCCGTTGATGCTGACGCGTTCGACATAGACACGCGGCGCCTCGTTGATGATGAACGTGATGTTCATCTCCAACTTTTCCTTGTCGCGGTTGAACTGCGGCCGCACGTCGGCAAAGGCGTAGCCGAGAATGCCCGCGGTTTCGGACAGGACGTTGACGACGTTTTCGATGCGCTGGGCGTTGTACCATTCACCCGTCTGGATGGTGATCAGGCTCTTGAACTGCTCGGCGTTGATGTCGCGGATCTGGCTTTCGAGGTTCACCTCGCCGAACTTGTAGCGCTTACCTTCATCGACGACATAGGTGATGATGAAGTCCTTGCCGTCGGGCGTCAGCTCGGCGCTGGCGGACGCCACGCGGAAGTCGGCATAGCCTTCGGTCAGGTAGAACTGGCGCAGCTTCTGCTGGTCGTACGCCATGCGGTCGGGGTCGAAGGTGTCGTTCGAGCTGAACAGCTTGTACCAGCGTGCCTGTTCGGTCGCCATGGCGCCGCGCAAATCGCCGTCCGAAAACACCTTGTTGCCGATGATGTTGATCTGAACGACCTTGGCCTTGGGGCCTTCGGAAATTTCGAACACGACATCGACGCGGTTCTGGTCGAGCTTGACGATCTTGGGTTCGACCGAGGCGGCAAAGCGCCCGGCGCGCTGATAGACTTCGAGGATGCGGGCGACGTCGGCGCTGACCTTCGAGCGCGTGAAGATCTGGCGC
>CALDHQ010000210.1 GCA_937894055.1 uncultured Polymorphobacter sp. | reverse complement strand
GAGTTCAGACGTGTGCTCTTCCGATCTCTGAGCGGGTCAGGCTTGCCGTCAACGCCTTCCGGATTGACATAAATCAGGCCCATTTGTACGGCAGCGAGTGGATTTTCTAAATCGCGGTCACCTGTGTAACGTTCGTCACCGAGCCATGTTGACTCAGGGCCCCAATAGGTTTCTTCGGGTTCCCAGATGTCCTCGCGTCCACCGGCAAAACCAAAAGTTTTGAATCCCATTGATTCCAAGGCAACATTCCCGGTCAATACAATGAGATCTGCCCAGGAAATTTTGCGACCGTATTTTTGTTTGATTGGCCAGATCAAGCGGCGTGCCTTATCCAGGCTCACGTTATCGGGCCAGCTGTTGAGCGGTGCAAAGCGCTGCGTGCCGTTGCCGGCGCCGCCGCGACCATCGGCAATGCGGTAGGTGCCGGCGCTGTGCCACGCCATGCGGATGAAGAACGGGCCGTAGTGGCCGTAGTCCGCCGGCCACCAGTCCTGCGAGTCGGTCATCAGCGCGGTGAGGTCGGCGACCACGGCGTGCAGGTCGAGCGCCTTGAACGCCGCCGCATAATCGAAATCCGCGCCGTACGGGTCGGCGGCGGGCGGGTTGGCGTGCAGCCCGCTGAGGTCGAGCTGCCCCGGCCACCAGTCACGGTTGGACATCGCCCGGCTGCCGCCGTGCATCACCGGGCATTTGGCTTCATCGGTCATCGCGAATCTCCTGCTATGCGTTAACTATCTCATAACTTGGGCGGTTTCGTCTCATCAATCCAATCGATTTTATCGACTTGATTGATTGATTTTGCCGCATCCAAGAAAAGGGCCTCCGGCGGGCAGGCCTGAGGCCTGCACCCTTCAATTTCTGATTTTTCGTCGGGACGACGATAGTAAATCTCAAATGGGTGCAGGCCTCAGGCCTGCCCGCCGGAGGCTCTTGAATATCTAGCCGAACAACCACTGCCCGAGCAGCCGATTGAACGGGAAGGTGAAGAACCCGGCAATCAGCAGCGCGCCGATGACCAGCCCGCGCACCGTGCTGCGGTGGCCGGTGACGTTGTGCGCGCGGGCCTGCAGGATCAGGCGTGGCACCATGACCAGCACGAACACCGACAGCAGCGCGATCGGGCTGACCAGTCGGCCGCCGGCGGGCGGGATGGTCAGGCTGAACAGCGCCGTCGCCCACATCGCGCCGGCCCATACCCAGCCGAGCTGGCGGTGTCGACGGTCGCCCTTGCGCCGCGTCAGCATCACCGGCGTCAGCACCAGCACGACCGCAGTGGTGGCGAGGTGGAACCAGATGGTGCGCGGCACCTTGGCCCAGTCGGCGTGACCGCGCGCCACCGCGACAATCACCACCGCCAGCAGCGCCCACGCCAGCGCGCCGAGCACGCGGTCGGGCAGCAGCCGGTCGAGCAGCGACGGGCGCGCCGGGGGTGCAACACTTGCCATTGGCATTCTCCGCGCGCGCGTTGATAGTGGTGCGCAAGCTGCCACGGCGCGCGTGCCTGCAGCAAGGTGATTGATGACGGGGGCTTGAACGATGCGGACAGCGATTTTGGCGGTGTTGCTGGCGAGTGCGGCAGTTGGCGCGGCGCCGGTGACGGCCCAGACGACGGCGGCGGCCGTGACACCGGCGACGGCGCAACTGGCGGCGCTGCTCAAGGAGCATTGGGCCTGGTATCTGGCGAACAATCCGGTGCAGGCGAGCATGCTCGGCGTGCGCTCGGGCGACGGCAAACTGGGCGATCCGTCGCTGGCGGCGGCTGATGCACAGGCCGCCGAGGCGGCAGCGTTCATCAAGCGCCTCGACGCCATCGATCCGGCGGGGCTGAGCGAGGCTGACCGGCTCAACCGGCTGGTGCTGCGGCGGTCGCTCGCCGACCAGGTCGAGGCCAACAAATTCCCGCAGCGCGCGGTCTTGTTCTCGAACCGCGACGGCTGGCACACCTATTTCGCGGTGCTGCCCGACCTGACGCCGTTCTTCACCAAGGCCGATTATCTGAGTTACGTCGAACGCCTCGAAGCGTTTCCGGCGTATAACGCGGCGTCGATCGCGGTGACGCGCACCGCCTTGAAGGACGGCCAAGTGCAGCCGTGCGAGTCGATGGTCGGGTTCGACAAGTCGATTTCGGGGACGATCACCGACACGCCGGAAAAGTCGGTGTTCTGGGCGCCGTTCGGCAAGCAGCCGACGACGATCAGCGATGCCGACTGGGCGGCGCTGAAGGCGCGTGCGGCGAAAGCGATTTCGGGCGGGGTGATGCCGGCGTATCGCGAACTGCTCGACTTCTACGTCAAGGATTATGCCCCCAACTGCCGCAAGACCGTCGGCACCTCGGCGCTGCCGCAGGGCGGCGAATATTATGACTTCCTCGTCCGCAGCTTCACCACAACCAGCATGACCGCCGAACAGGTGCATGCGCTGGGGTTGAAGGAGGTCGCGCGCATCAACGCCGAGATGGACGCGGTGACGGCAAAGTCGGGGTTCGCCGGTGACCGCAAGGCCTATATCGCGCACCTGCGCAGCGACCCGAAATATTATGCCAAGACGCCGCAGGAGCTGATGGAAAAGACCGCGCTGGTCGCCAAGACCATCGACGGCTGGATGCCCAAGCTGTTCGGCACGCTGCCGCGCCTGCCCTACACGATCCGCGAGATTCCCGCCGCGACCGCCGAAGGCAACACCACCGCCTATTACAACGACGGCTCGTATCTGACCGGCACGCCGGGCGTCTATTTCGTCAACACCACGCACCTCGACCAGCGGCCGCTGTACGAAATTCCGGCGCTGACGGTGCATGAGGCGGTGCCCGGCCATCACCAGCAGATTTCGATCGCGCAGGAAGCGCCGCTGCCCGATTTCCGGCGCTATGCGACGTTCTTCACCGCGTTCGTCGAAGGCTGGGGGCTGTATTCGGAGCGGCTCGGCATCGAGATGGGGCTGTATGACACCCCCGAAAAGAACATGGGGCGGCTGAGCTATGAAGCCTGGCGCGCCAATCGCCTGGTGGTCGATACCGGCATCCATGCCAAGGGTTGGACACGCCAGCAGGCCGTCGATTACATGCTGGCGAACACGGCATTGTCGAAGACCAACATCGACGCCGAGGTCAACCGCTACATCACCGGCCCGGGCCAGGCGCTCGCCTACAAGATCGGCGAGCTGACCATCCGCCGGCTGCGCACCAAGGCCGAAACCGAACTCGGCACGCGGTTCGATTTGCGCAAGTTCCACGACGCGGTGCTCGAAAACGGCGCGCTGCCGATGGACTTGCTCGAGGCGCATATCGACAGCTGGATCGCCGCGCAAAAGGCGCTGCCGGCGGCCGCAGGGTGAAGTGCTGCGACAGCGGCTTCAGTTGACATTCAGCCGCGCGGTGCAAACATGCGTTAACAAGGAGTAACATCATGTTGGGACGCATCATTACCGCTGCCGCCGGTGGCGCCATCGCGAAGCAGGTCGGCGGCGTCGCGGCCGGCCCCGTCGGCATGGTCGCCGGCGCGGTGTTGCCCGGCGTGCTGCGCCGGCTGGGGCCGGTCGGCATGATTGCAGCGGCCATCGGCGGCTATGCGTTGACCAAGGTCATCGAGAAGCGCCGCGCCGCGGGGCCGACGGTTTAAGAGTCTCCGAGATCGGAAGAGCGTCGTGTAGGGAAAGAGTGTCTTCGCC
>CALDHQ010000209.1 GCA_937894055.1 uncultured Polymorphobacter sp. | reverse complement strand
TTGCCGGTCAGGTAGATCAGCGTCGGGCCGCGGACCTGGACATCGGCAATCGTTGCATCGGCCACGAACAGGCTGGCGGCAGGGCGGTCGAGGCGGATCAGCCGGCCGCTGCCGACGGCAACCGCGACTTCGTTGACGGCGGGCGCCACCAGCGTCTGCGCCCCGGCGGTGGCCGGCAGCAGCACCAGCAGCGCCGCACACAACAGGCTTCGCAATGCCATCACGGGGTCGCCTCGCTGGGGGTGGAGCCGATGCCGCGCACGACAATCGAGCTGGCGCGCTGTGGTGCCGCCTGCGGTGCCGGCGCGGCCGCGACGACCACTGGCGGCGCGGCTGCGGTTGCAGGTGTGGTTGCGGCACGGCGCGGCAGCACCGACGATGCATCGCTGTCCCAGGTCGGGCCGCGCGGCGGGGTGGCGCCGCCGACGAGGCTGCGCAGGCTCAGCGACAATTTGCCGAGTTCGGCCGCCACTGCGACGAGCTCGGCGCCCTTGGGGGTGACTTCGAGTGTTACCGTAGCCGGCGGGGCGGCGGCGTCGGCATTGCCGCCGAGCATCGCCGCACCGGCGCTGGCATCGAGCGCGGCCGCGGCGACATCCCCCGCGTCGCCACCGCCACCGTGCTGGTCGGTGCCGAGCACGCGGACGTCGTGCAGAACGATCTGGCTGAGATGGCGCTGGCCGCTGGTCTCGCCCGCCGCCAGCGTCTGTGTCAGCAGCAGATCGACATGGTCGCCGGGCACGACGAACCCCGCCATGCCGCTGGCCGGGGTGACGCTGATGGTGACGGCGCGCGCGCCCGGCGCCAGCACCGCCGCCATCGGGCCGCGCGTGCCGGGCTGCACCAGCCGCGCGGCGGTGACGGGTTCGCCCGCCAGCAGCGCACTGCGCACGACGGCACCGTTGAAGCTGGCGATATCCGCCGCACCGCGCTGGTTGAGGCCTTTCGCTGCATCGACGGGCCACTGCGCCCAGGCGAGCGCACCAGGCGCGATGATGCTGCCGGCATCGAGCGCGCGCGCGGCGACCAGCACCTCGACCGTCACCGGTGTCGCCGCCGCTGCCGCACCCGACAGCCGTGCGCCCAGCCAGCGTTGCGTCAGCAAGGTCGCGGTCGCGGCAATCAGCAGCGCAACGCACAGCAGCAGTATCCGGCGCGGCATCGAACACTCCCTTTTCAGCAGGTGAAGCGGTTTCAGGTGAACGGCCAGCGCGTGGCGACCAGCGCCCAGCCGGCCGCGGCAATCGCCACGCCGAACGGCATGGGCTGGCGCAGCGGTTGATGCACCCGCCAGTTGGCCGGGGTTCGGCGGCGCAGCTGCACCAGCATCGCCAGCGCCAGCACGGCGCCCGCCAGCGCGGTATCGAACAGCAGCGCTGCCAAGCCGTCGAACCCGGCCCAAAGCGCCAGGCTCGACAGCAGCTTGACGTCGCCGCCGCCGATCCAGCCACGCGCGAACAGCGCGGCGCCGCCGACGAAGACGAGCAGCGCCGTCGCGACGCCGCCTGCCGCGACCTGCCACGGCTGCGGTGTCGCCGCCGCGGCAAACGCCAGTGCGATGCCCCACCAGTAGCGGTCGGGTATCCACATCCGGCGGATGTCGCTGATCGCGGCGGCAGCGAGCATCGCCGCGACCGACAGCAGCAACGCCGCGAGCAGCGGCGCGGCGGGCATCGCCGTTTCCCGGTGCTGCGCTAGTTCTTCGCGGCCTTTTTCGCCTGGCCGAGTTCGGTATCGACCGTGTTGAAAACGCCGGTCAGATTCTTGCGGATCGACGGCAGCGACGCGGTCAATGCAAGCGCGATGAAAGCGGCAATCAGGCCGTACTCAATCGCCGTCGCGCCGCTGCGATCGCCGCCCAGACGCTTTACCAATTTCAACATCGAACTGCTCCTGATCTCGACTTGCCCGGGCCGATGTGGCGCCGAGTCAGGGTTAATACGGCTGCGGGTTGGCGGGCTTTACCCGTGCGGTTGGCCGGGTTGATTTGCCCGTGCCGCCAGCTCGGCCGCGATACGCGCCTGCTCGGCGGCATTGATCGGCCAGCGCGACGCAATCAGCGCCGAAACCGCCAGCAGCACACCCGGCGGCAAGGCGAACATTATGGTCAACCCGAGCAAAGCATCGGGGGTGTTGGCGGTGGTCTTGGCCGCAACAAAGCCGATGGCATCGAGCGCCGGATAGGTCAGCCCGACGGCAGCAGCATAGCCGAGCTTGCTGACCGCGATCAGCGTTGCATAGAACAACCCGGTCTTTTGCGTGCCGGTGCGCACGGTTTCGGCATCCGACAGATCGGCGAGCATCGACCGCAGCAGCAGCGACGCGGCGGCGAACGGCGTGCCCGCCAGCGCCATTGCCGTCGCGGTCATCAGGAAGGTGCCCTGCGGCAGGAACAACAGGCTGGTCTGGAATGTTGCGTAAATCGCCAGCGCCGCGGTCAGCGCGACATGCTTCGACGTCCGCCCCGACAGCCAGATCCAGAACGGCGCTGCGATCAGCCCGGCGATGAAATAGATCAGCAGCAACAGGCTGGCTTCGGCGGGCGAAAAGCCGCGTGCCGCCTCGAAGAAGAACAGCAGCAACGCCCCGGCCATGCCGGCCGCGATGGCGGCGAGGAAATCGAGCAGCATGATCCGGCGCAGCAACGGAATCCGGAAGATCGCGATCATGTCGCCAATCTTGTGGGCGTGGCTGTTGACGACGGTGCGTTCGGGCAGCAGCCGCACCATCGCGAAGGTGGCGACCGGCAAGGTCAGCAGCACCAGCCAGCCCATCGCGTGAATGCCGCTGCTATGGTTGGGGTCCTCGACAAAGCGCGCGACCGTCGGTGGCACCATCAGCATCAGCAGCATGCCGATGATGTTGGCGATCTGCCACCAGCCGAACACCCGCGAGCGTTCGTGATAGTCGAGCGTCAAGGTCGACCCCCAGGCCGTCTGCGCCAACTGCAGCGTCGAATAGCCGATGTACATCACCAGCAGCCCGGCAAACGCCCGCACCGGGCTAATCCCCGGCGTCGCCATGAACACCAGCCAGATGCCGGCGAACATCATCAGCGCCGAGCCGATGACCCAGGGCCGATAGCGCCCGAAGCGGCCGTTGGTGCGGTCCATGGCATGGCCGAGGATCGGATCGAGCGGCACGTCGATCAACCGGACGATCAGGAACAGCACGCCGACCACCGACAGGCTGAGGCCGAGCGGGCCGGCATAGTAAGGCGGTAGATAGACGACAAACGGCAGGCCGGCGGCGGCCAGCGGCAGGCTGACGCCCGAAAATGCCAGCAGCGATACCCGTTTGACCTTGCCTTCGGCAGGTGCTTCGGAACTTGATGTTACGGACACAGACGGACAACTCCCCAGGCAGCAAGGCTGCATCGGGCTACCGTGGCGAAACGCGCCGCCGTCGACAATGGCTAATCGCGGCCTGCGGCGATTTTGACGGCCCGGCCAAGGCAAGCCGGCCGGCTTGCGCGGGCATCCGATGGGCCTATGCTAGGCTGGCATTCACAAAGGGGAAAATGGTGTTCAAAATTGCTGCCGCGACGTTGCTCGCGCTTGGCCTGGCCATGCCGGCCGTGGCCGAAATCACGGCGATCCGCGCCGGCCGGGTCATCACCGATGCCGCGCAGCCGGCGCGCGGTGCCTCGACGATCCTTGTCGAAAATGGTCGCATCATCGCGATCAACGATGCAGCGGCGGCATTGCCCGCCGGTGCCAAGGTCATCGACCTGTCGGGCAAGACCGTCATGCCCGGGCTGATCGATGCGCACGTCCACCTGACCGGCACGCCCGACAGCCAGTTCTGGCAGGAAGCCGTCACCACCGACGAATACAGCGTCGCCGTCGGGCTGGCGAATGCCGCCACGACCTTGCGCGCCGGCTTCACCACCGTGCGCGATCTGGGGTCGGGACGGCTTTCTGGCTTTGCAGTGCGCGACGCGATTGCCAACGGCATTGCGACGGGGCCACGCACGCTGGTGTCGGGGCCGGCCATTTCGATCATCGGCGGCCACGGCGACGTGTCGGGCTACCGCCCCGAAGTCAACGCCGCGCTCGCCATGGGCAACACCTGCACCGGCGCCGAACAATGCGCCGCGCGCGTCCGCGAAGCCAGCCGCGCCGGTGTCGATGTCATCAAGATCACCGCTACTGGCGGCGTGCTCAGCCAGCAGGCGCGCGGGCTCGGCCAGCACTTCACCGATGTCGAAATGCGCGCCATCGTCACCACCGCGCACGGCCTCGGGCTGAAGGTCGCTGCACACGCCCACGGCGCCCGCGGTATCGAGGCGGCCGCCAACGCCGGTGTCGATTCGATCGAGCATGGCACCTTTGCCGATGCCGCCGCGATCCAGGCGATGGTCAACAACAAGACCTGGTATGTCCCGACGCTGATGGCGATGGTCGGCATCGAAGAGCGGCTCGGCAAGGGCACCTATACCCCCGTCGTCGAAGCCAAGGTGCGCGAAACGCTGGCGCAGCGCGGCAAGGCACTGGCGGCTGCGATCAAGGCCGGGGTGCGCATCGCCTATGGCACCGACTCCGCCGTTTACGCCCACGGCCGCAACGGCGAGGAAGCCGCGCAGATGGTCAAATACGCCGGCATGAGCCCGCGTGCGGTGCTGGTGTCGGCGACCTCGGGCGCCGCCGAACTGCTCGGCGTCGGTGCCGAAACCGGCACGCTGGCGGTCGGCAAATCGGCCGACCTGATTGCCGTCGACGGCGATCCGTTCGCTGATGTCAGCGTTGTCGAGAAGCCGCGCTTCGTCATGGCCAAGGGCAAGGCCGTCGCGTTGCAATAGCCGTCAAACTGTTTTACCAAGCTGACACACTCAAGCCCTTCGGAGATGCCATGATCGTTCGTCTGACGCTTGCCGCGCTACTGCTCGGCACCGTGATTTCACCTGTTGCGCAAGCGGCCCCCGCCGCGCCGGCAGCCAAGCTCGAGACCACGCCCGCCGCCGCGCCGGCCCCAGCCACCCCGGCCGCGACGCTGCGCGCGCTGTTCGTCAAGAGCGACGAAGACGCGATGGCGCGCAACCCGGTGCAGGCGCTGTTCCGCGGCGATCCGCGCTACGCCGACCAGTTCGGCGACTATATCTCCGATGCCTATATCGCGCGCGAAAAGCAGGCGGCGATCGACGAGCTCGCAGCGCTGGCCCGGATGCCGCTGCGTTTCATCCGCAACACAGGTGAGGAGTTTCAGCGCGCCGTGTTTGAATTGTTCCGGCTCACGCAGCGCCACCACGCCAAACGGCAGTGCCAGCTGCAGGAGCCGGAGGCGCTGCTCATCGTTGCAGCGACGCACCATCGCAAAGTCGATCCAGTCATCCAGCAGCCAGCCCACTTGCCTCACATTTGTTTTGCCCTTTTCACAGGCGTCCACCGCCTTCTGCACATAGCTTCGCATCTCCTCCTGGGTCGGTTTGCCATCCGCGAGCCATGCGGCGGACAAATCGCGCAGCGCATTCTCCGCCCACACCGGCTGCTGGAGCACCAGAGTGCAAAGCTCCGCATGCAGCTCGCGCGCCAGCTGCTCACGCTCGGCGAGGCGGAGGCCGTGCGCGTGACGAGCGACGTGGCCGACGCGGCCGCGCTCTTCGAGGCGGAGCGGCTGCTGCCGGCTCTCGCCCAGGTGCTGGGTGGAAGGTGGCGGGCCGGCATCGCGCCGCGCTACAGCGCCAACATCACCGGCCACGGCTGGCGCAAGCTGCTGCGCCACCCTGCCACGCACACTTACCGCATCCACACCGTGCCACCGGTCCCGCCCGTGCTGCGCTTCATCGCCGAGCACGCC
>CALDHQ010000208.1 GCA_937894055.1 uncultured Polymorphobacter sp. | reverse complement strand
ATTCCAGAGAGAACGATCTGAGATATAGAGCTTTTTTGCCGACCTTTCCCCTGTAAACGCGCGTTTTCTGGCGGTCGCCTTAATTTCAGAACAGGGAATTTAATTCTGCCGAGCAGGGAGGCTACGGGGCAACTGCAGCCATTCGTAGAATTAAAAACTGGCATGTACAGGACAGGCCTTACATTTTAACGACGGCTGAAATGCCTAATTTCCCCAGATGTTGAGCGAGATGACTCATCTCAAGGAAAGCTCTTGACGAATCCGCTTGTATGCTCAAATTTAACGGTGTCGAAAGCGGTGGCCCGGTGTCCGCCATGAAGCAAGTTGCTTCATAAAGCTTTCGAACAGCCGCCAGCCGTTGCCGTTACCGAGTGCCCAGCTGCGTTGCAGCGCATCGAACGGCGCGCGTGGTTCGACGCTGAGCAGCGGGATCAGCGGCAGCATCCGCGCCATCAGCACCAGCCCGATCGGCATCGCGACGAGCAGCGCTGCGGTCATGCCGAGTGGCGAGGCGACCAGTGCCAGCCCCATGACGGCGATGAACAGCGTCGCAAACGCCAGCAGCAGCAGCGGCCAGGCGCGCAGCGCCAGCAGCAGCGCGGCGCGTGGCGGCGTGGCGCGCCCATCGGCAGCGTCGATGACCAGGCGCGAGATGGTCAGGTCGGCAATCAGTCCGATGAACGCCGGCACCAGCAGGCTGAGCAGCAGCGGCCACGGCGCCGTGGTCAGCAGCTTCATCATCGCATCGGTGGTGGCGGGCATCTGCGGGCCGAGCAGCATCGTGGCGAGCTGCGGCAGCAGCACGAACGCCCCGGCAATCGGCAGATAGATGCTGCCGTCGCGCGCCACCGACGCGCGTGTTGCGTCAAGCGCGCGTGCCGGATCGAGCGGTTCAGGAACCGGCGGGGTGGTCATCGGCAGGCTTCAGAGCTGGAAATGCGCGCCGGATCAATCTTCGCGCGCGACGCCGAGCTCGTCGAGCATCGCGTCGAGTTCGCCGCTCGAATACATTTCCATCATGATGTCCGAACCGCCGACGAATTCGCCCTTGATGTAGAGCTGCGGCACCGTCGGCCAGTCGGAGAAGGTCTTGATGCCGGCGCGGACTTCGGGGTCGCTCAGCACATCGACGCTTTCATAGCCGACGGCGAGGCGCTCCAAAATCTGCACCGCGGTCGATGAAAAGCCGCACTGCGGGAACAGCGGCGTGCCCTTCATGAACAGCACGACGTCGTTGTTGCCAACGAGGCCGGCAATGCGGGCCTGGACGGGATCGGTCATGCCTTGTCTCCGGAAGCGGGGATTGACGTGGTCAGTTGCAGCGCGTGCAGCTCGCCGCCCATGCGGCCGCCGAGTGCGTTGTAGACCATCTGGTGCTGGCGCACGCGCGGCAGGCCGGCGAATGCTGCGCTGGTGACGCGCGCGGCATAATGGTCGCCGTCACCGGCGAGGTCGGTAATGACGACCTGCGCATCGGGCAGCGCGGCGCGAATCGCCGATTCGATGGCTTGCGCGGTCATTGCCATGGGGAAATTCCGGCGCCCGCCGGCCTCACGCCATGATCTGGCGTTTGGCGGTGTCGAGCAGCGCGTCCATCTGCGCGCGCACTTCATGTTCGGTGACCGGCACGCCGGCGGCGGTGATGTCGCCGAACACCTTGCGGAACACGTCTTCGTCGCCGACTTCCTCGAAATCCGCCGCAATCACCGACTTGGCATAGGCATCGGCTTCTTCAGGGGTGAGTTTCAGGCGTTCGGCCGCCCACATGCCGAGCAGCTTGTTGCGGCGTGCGTTGACCTTGAACTGCATGTCCGCATCATGGGCGAACTTGTCCTCAAAGGCGCTCTCGCGCTTGTCGAAAGTGGTCATGGCGTCGGTCTCCGCTAAACTGATGGCCTGTAGATAGAGAGCGCGGACGGTTCCTTCAACGCCCATGTGCGCGATTGTCGCGCGGGGACTTTGCGCGATTGTCGCGACGGGCTCGCAAAAGCCGCATCCGGCGGTGCCTGTTGTTGCAGAATCATTGTCATTGTGCGGGCGTCGCGCTATGGTCGCCAGCGTCCGCCTCGGCCGCGCGCGATTTTCGCTGGCGTCCGGGGCGATTTGTCTTTTCGCGCGTCGCTTCGCTTGGCGGCGTGCCGCCCCGAAGGAGGCCAGAGCCATGACCCGCCGCCGCCAGATCTACGAAGGCAAGGCCAAGATTCTGTATGAGGGCCCCGAACCCGGCACCATCATCCAGTATTTCAAGGACGATGCCACCGCCTTCAACGCGCAGAAAAAGGGCACGATTTCGGGCAAGGGCGTGCTCAACAACCGCATCTCCGAACATCTGTTCACGCTGCTCGGCACCATCGGCATCCCGACGCACTTCATCCGCCGCCTCAACATGCGCGAGCAGCTGGTGCGCCAGGTCGAGATCGTGCCGATCGAAGTCGTCGTCCGCAATGTCGTCGCCGGTTCACTGGCGAAGCGCTTCGGGCTGGAGGAAGGCGCGACGCTGCCGCGCACCATCCTCGAATATTATTACAAGGATGACGCGCTCGGCGATCCGCTGATCACCGACGAGCATATCTCGGCGTTCGGCTGGGCGACGCAGGACGAAATGCACGACATCGCCGACATGGCGATCCGCATCAACGACTTCATGGCCGGACTGTTCGCCGGCGTCGGCATCCGGCTGGTCGACTTCAAGCTCGAGTTCGGCCGGCTGTTCGACGGCGACTTCAGCCGCATCATCCTGGCCGATGAAATCAGCCCCGACGGCTGCCGGCTGTGGGACCTCAAGACCGACGAAAAGCTCGACAAGGACCGCTTCCGCCGCGACCTCGGCGGCGAAGCGGAGGCCTATCAGGAAGTCGCGCGTCGCTTGGGGTTGTTGACGGACGGCACGGTGTCGACGGTGCTCGACATGGACGAGCAT
>CALDHQ010000207.1 GCA_937894055.1 uncultured Polymorphobacter sp. | reverse complement strand
GATGTATCTCAAACAGATGGGCCAGGTCCCGCTGCTCACCCGCGAGCAGGAAGTTGAGATTTCCAAGCGCATCGAGACCGCTGAGCTGAAGGCGCAGGAAGCCCTCTTCCAAGCGTCCGCCGTCGGCGGCTACATCGGCACGCTCGGTGCGAAGCTCCTCAACCGCGAAGAGCGATTCGACCGCGTCGTCATCGACAAGAAAATCGATTCCCGCGAAGCCTACTTCAAGGGCCTCCCCAAGCTCGTCGAGAACACCCAAAAATCCGAGGCCGGTGTCGCCGAAGCATGGACTGAGTATCTCAAGGCCAAGGGCGAAGCCGAAAAGAAGAAGGTCCTCTCGAAGTTCAAGAAGCGCGAAAACGTCCTCCGCAGCTTTTTCTCGAAGTTCTATTTCAAGCTGAAGGTTTACGAGGAATACCTCGAAAACCTCCTCAATACCTACCTCCACGGCTGACCCCCGGCCGCCGGAGCGCAGTTTTTCTACATGCCCCTCCACGCCACTCCGGCGGCACCCCTGCCCTTTCTCGACCCCGACCTCCCGCTGCCGCAGCGCGTCGCCGAGTGGAAGGCGCTGTCGTCGCGCTATCCGTTTCGCGAGGAATACGTGCTCAAGGAAATGCTCGCGCAGCGCGAAGGTGTGGCGGTGGAGAACATCGTGCTCGGCAACGGTTGCGACGAGATCCTCGCGCTCGCCGCGGCGGCGCACCTTGGGGCCGGCGCGGAACTGGTGGCGACGGAGCCGACCTATTTCCAGATCACCGATTACGCGGAAAAACTCGGGGCGACCGTGCGCTGGGTGCCGTTCACGCGGACGATGCACCACGACCTACCCGCGATGGCGGCGGCGGTCGGGCCAAAGACGAAACTCGTCTATGTGTGCAACCCCGACAATCCGAGCGGCACGATGCGGCCGGCGACGCGGTTCGGGTCGTTGGCGTAGAAATTCGGCAGGACGATGCGGCGGGGGCCGAATCGGCGGGCCATCAGGAACATGCCCAGCAGGCCGAACAGCGACAGCGCCGACAAGGTCAAGGCGCCTGCCATGATTGCCGCCATCGGCAGCGGCGTCCCATCGTGCAGCGCGCCCGCCAGCAGCGACGCCAGCGCGCCCATCGCGAACGACCCCGCGCCGATCAGCGCCGAGGCGGTGCCGGCGCGCTGCGGGTCGACGCTCAGCGCCGCCGCCGTGGTGTTGGTCGCGATGAAACCGTACGAAGCGAGCGCCGCGAACAGCACCGCGAGCAGCAACCAGCGCCCGCCCACACCGCTCGCGGCCACGCCGAGCAGCACGATGCCGATGACGACGCCGACGGCGCTCGCCACGTGCAGGATGCGCATCGACGGGATGTGGTCGAGCAGCAAGCGGTTGACCTGCCCCGAGCCGATGACGGCGACGGCCAGCAACGCGAACAGCCAGCCGAACTGCGCGATATCGAAGCCGAGCTGGTCGATCAGCAGGTCGGGCGCGTTCGAGATATAGGCGAACAGCGTCGCACCGTTGAACGCGCCGGTGAGCAGGAAGCCGAGGAAGCGCGGGTTGCGCAGCATCGCGGCATAGCTCAGCCCGACATGTTCATTGCGCGCCAGTTCGGCGGTCGCGGCCGAGCGGCTTTCGGGCAGCCACAGCGCCACCGCAACAAAGGTCGCGACGCCGAATGCCGCGAGCGCGCCGAAGATGCCGCGCCAGCCGACCCAGCCGACGAGCCAGCCGCCGAGCGTCGGCGCCAGAATCGGCGCGATGCCGAGCACCAGCATCAGCAGCGAGAAGATCCGCGCCGAATCCTGATGGTCGAAGCGGTCGCGGACGATGGCGCGCGCCAGCACCACCCCCGAGCATGCGCCAAGCGCCTGGACGAAACGCCCGGCGACGAGCCATTCGATCGACGGCGCCAGCGCGCACAGCAGCGATGCCGCGACATAGACCGCCGCGCCGAACAGCAGCAGCGGCCGCCGTCCCATCCGGTCCGACAGCGGCCCATAGATCATCTGGCCGAGCGACATGCCGATGAAGAACGCCGCCATCGTGTGCTGCACCGCGCCGCTGTCGACCCCAAGGCTGCGGCCGATCGCGGGCATGCCGGGCAGGTACAGGTCGATCGACACCGCGCCATACGCGGTCAGCGTGCCGAGCAGCAGCAACGTGGACTTGGTCGGGTGCGGACGGGCGGTTTGGGTGTCGGACATGGTGTTTCGGGTCAATCGGTGGCAGGCGGCGGGATGAAATGCACGCAGTGACCCATTGAGTCGGTTGCATGCGACGGATTTTATCGGCTAACGCTTACGTAAACCAATTGGGGAGTTGAACAATGACGGCAATCAATGCGGTAATGGATTTGACGCGCGACGGCGAAGTGGCGGTGCTGACGCTCAATTCGCCCCCCGTCAATGCGCTTTCGGCGCCGGTGCGTGACGGGCTGGCACTTGGCATTGCCGCAGCCGAGGCCGATCCGGCCGTCAAGGCCATCGTGCTGATCTGCGCCGGCCGCACCTTCATCGCCGGTGCCGACATCACCGAATTCGGCAAGCCGGCGGTCAAGAGCGCCAGCCTGTTCGACGTCCAGACGGCGATGGAACAGAGCAAGAAGCCGATCATCGCCGCGATCCACGGCACCGCGCTCGGCGGCGGGCTCGAAGTCGCGCTGACCTGCCATTACCGCATCGCTGCCGCGTCGGCGAAGTGCGGCCTGCCCGAAGTCAAGCTCGGCCTGCTGCCCGGTGCCGGCGGCACGCAGCGCCTGCCGCGCCTTGTCGGTCCCGAAGTCGCGCTCGACCTGGTGACCAGCGGCCGCCATGTCGGTGCCAAGGAAGCGCTCAAGATGGGCGTGTTCGACGAAGTCGTCGCCGATGACCAGTTGCTGCCCGGCGCGTTGGCGATGGCGCGCAAGGCAATTGCCGAAAAATGGCCGCTGCGCCTCGCCCGCGATGTCAACGACAAGGTCGATGCGGCGCGCCCCAACTCGGCCAAGCTGTTCGCCGATTTCCGCGCCAAGAACGCCAAGCTGCTGCGCGGCTTCGAAGCCCCCGAAGCCAATATCCAGTGCATCGAAGCTGCCGTGAACCTGCCGTTCGACGAAGGCATCAAGGTCGAGCGCGCGCTGTTCGTGCCGCTGATGCAGGGCCTGCAGTCGCGCGCCCAGCGCTATGTGTTCTTCGCCGAACGCATGGCCGCCAAGGTCGAAGGCCTGCCCGCCGACGCGCAACTGCTGCCGGTCAAGTCGGTCGGCATCATTGGCGCCGGCACGATGGGCGGCGGCATTGCGATGAACTTCCTCAATGTCGGCATCCCCGTCACCATCGTCGAGATGAAGGAAGAAGCGCTGACCCGCGGCGTCGGCGTCATCCGCAAGAATTACGAAAACACCGCTGCCAAGGGCAAGCTGACCGCCGCCGATGTCGAAACGCGCATGGGGCTGCTCAAGGGCTCGCTCGATCTCGCCGACCTGGGCCAGGCCGACCTGATCATCGAGGCGGTGTTCGAGAACATGGACATCAAGAAGCAGCTGTTCGCCAAGCTCGACGGTGTCGCCAAGCCCGGCGCCATCCTGGCGTCGAACACCTCGTACCTCAACGTCGATGAAATCGCCTCGGCGACCAAACGGCCCGGGTCGGTTGTCGGCATGCACTTCTTCTCGCCGGCGAACGTCATGCGGCTGCTCGAAGTCGTCAATGGTGCCAAGACCGAACCCGCCGTGCTGGCGACCGCAATGGGCATCGGCAAGAAGATCGGCAAAATCGCCGTCGTGTCGGGCGTCTGCCACGGCTTCATCGGCAACCGCATGCTGAGCTTCCGCCAGCAGCAGGCGCAGAAGCTGATTCTCGAAGGCGCGCTGCCGTCGGATGTCGACCGCGTGCTCTATGACTTCGGCTTCCCGATGGGGCCGTTCCAGATGAGCGACCTCGCCGGGCTCGACATCGGCTGGAACGCCGAAACCTCGAAGGGCGAAACCATCCGCGACCGCATGTGCGAAGCCGGGATGCGCGGCCAGAAGAACGGCAAGGGCTTCTACAACTACGACGCGCAGCGCAACCGCACGCCGTCGCCTGAAACCGAAAAGATCATCCTCGATTACGCCGCCGAACGCGGCATCAACCGCCGGTCGATCGACGATGACGAAATCCTCGAACGCTGCCTGCTGCCGATGGTCAACGAAGGCGCCAAGATCCTCGAAGAGAAGATGGCGCAGCGCGCGTCGGACATCGATATCGTCTGGATCAACGGCTATGGCTGGCCGGTGTACCACGGCGGCCCGATGTTCTGGGCCGACCATTACGGGCTGGCGAAGGTCGTCGAGCGGCTCAAGCACTACGGCATCACCCCGGCGCCGCTGCTCGAAAAGCTGGCGGCGAGCGGGCAGACCTTCACCGGTCAGTAACGCCAACGCATGGCCGGTGCCGCGCGGCTTCAGCTGCGCGGCATCGACACCATCCGCGCGATGATGATCGCCGGATAGAGCTGACCGATCAGCGCCTCGAGCGTCGCCAGCGCCCGCGCGAGGCGACTGACCGGCAGGATGTCGCCGTAGCCGACGGTGGTCAGCGTGACGAAACTGAAATAGAGCCAGTTGGTGATCGGCAAGGCGACTGGATTGATCTGGGTGAACGCATCCGGGTGGCGCGAGGCAATCGCCATATAGGTGATGCCCCAGATCATGCCGATCAACAGATACAAGATGACCGTGCCGACAATGCGCTCGCTGAGATCGGTGGTCGTGCTGAAGACGTTGATCGCCACGGCCACCGCCAGCAGGAACAGCGTGATCAGCAGCGAAGCTTCGCGCACGATCGGGAGCAATTCACCCGACAAAATCCATTCCGACCAGCGCAGCCCCATCGCAAAAACCGCCAGCACCGCCATCGCCGTCATCAGCGGCGCCACAGGCTGGGGCTTGCGGGGCGGCCTGCCCGCGGGGGGCGACGATGCCGGCCGCATGGCCGCCGCGGCACCCGCCGAGCGCGGCCTGACGCTGGCGTCAGCGGGCGGCTTCGCGCAGCGCGCGGCGGTGGCTCACGCGGTATACAGTCCCGACCCGCGCCGCCCGGTCGAGGTGGACGCGGCGCACGAAGACCAGCTCGTGGCCTGGCTGTCCAAGCGCATGGGCGCGCCGATGAAGCCGCCGTACCTGCAGGCCCAGGGCTATACGCTGGAAGGCGGGCGCCTGTTGCCGGGCGGCCAGGGGCCGGTGGCGCAGTTCATGTACCGCAACGAGCTCGGCAGCAAACTGACGCTGTACGTATCCAACGATGTCGCCGACGTGGGCAGTGCCGCGGGGCCGGACAAGGCACTGCAGGCCAGCGTGAAGAACACAGACACGGCCTTCCGCTTCGCACGCGAAGGTGTGGTCAATGTCTTCTACTGGGTCGACGGTCCCTTCGGCTACGCCCTGTCGTCCGACGCCGACCGCAGCGTGCTGGCGCAGGTGTCGGCCGAGGTCTATCGGCAACTTGGCACCCCGCGCTGAAGGCCAGGGCGGCGTCGGCGCGGGCTTCGGTTGCGGGCCAGTCGATGCGGCGGGACTGGGCGTGGAGCGCCCCGGGCGCGAGGGCGCAGGCGCCCTGTGTTGCGTCTGGATCATACGGCCCGCATTCACCCTGGCCGTTGGAGTTGCCGATCCGGTAGCCTTGGCTGGCCGTCGCATAGACCAGCAGGTCGGGGTTCACCTTCCAGGCAAGATTGACCTTGCCCAGAACACCATCATCCTTCTGACCCAGTTCGGGATCGAAAGGCTGATTGCCGATAGCGCTGACCGGCACCGGCACGAAGTCCGGATCGAACAACGGGAAGTCGACAGCACTGAATGCCTTCAAGTCGTAGTCATAAGCGCGGGCGCCGACCGTGAGCTTCAGGCTATCCGTAATCTCGTAGGCAACCTCGCCGAAGATCGCACGCTCGACCAGCTTTGAGCGGGCTTGCGAATAGTACTCGAGATCGTCCGGACGATCGAGGAGTCTGGGGCGACCCGGACCGGCGGTGGCTTCTGGTCGTCGACAGGAGCGAGGCGTCGGGGGCCGCGGTGGCCACCCGCCTGGGGTCGCTGGCGTTCACCGAGTGGACGCTGGCGCT
>CALDHQ010000206.1 GCA_937894055.1 uncultured Polymorphobacter sp. | reverse complement strand
CCGGAAGTTTGCGGCGCGCTGCGTTGAGCAGCGTACGTTGATGATACACGGCCTGCACTAATGGGTGCAGGGACAAGTCCCTGCCCGCCGGAGGCCCTTCAACGGCCTATTTGAACAACGACCCCAACAGTCCGCGCAGCAACTGCCCGCCGACCTTGCCACCGAGCTGTCGCCCGACCGACGTCGCCGCCGACCGCGCTGCCGACTCCATCATCTTTTCCGTCATCGATTTGGGTGCGTTGCGCGCGGCGCGTTCGGCGGCGGCTTCGGCGCGCAGGCGTGCGGCTTCCTGCGCGGCGGCCTGCTTGGCGGCGAAGGCTTCGGCCTTGGCGGCGGCTGCGGCGGCCTTGGCTTCGGCGTCGGCGGTTTTCGCGGCGGTTGCGGCTTCGGCGCTTTCGGCGGCCTTGGCGGTGAGCATTTCATAGGCGCTCTCGCGGTCGACGACTTCCTCGTATTTGCCGGCGACGCCCGAGGTGTCGATCATCACCTTGCGTTCGGCGGGCGTGATCGGCCCGACGCGCGAGCGTGGCGGCGCGATCAGCGTGCGTTCGACGGGCGAGGGGGCGCCGTCGTCCATCAGCAGCGACACCAGCGCCTCGCCGACCTTGAGCTCGGTGATGGCGGTTTCGACATTGAGCTTGGGGTTGGTGCGGAAGGTGGTGGCTGCCGCCTTGATGGCTTTCTGGTCGCGCGGCGTGAAGGCGCGCAACGCGTGTTGGACGCGGTTGCCGAGCTGGCCGGCGACGTCTTCGGGGATATCGATCGGGTTTTGCGAGATGAAATAGACGCCGACGCCTTTCGAGCGCACCAGCCGCACGACCTGTTCGATCTTGTCGAGCAGCGCCTTGGGCGCTTCGTCGAACAGCAGGTGGGCCTCGTCGAAGAAGAATACCAGCTTGGGCTTGGGCGGGTCGCCGACTTCGGGCAGTGTCGTGAACAGTTCGTTGAGCAGCCAGAGCAGAAAGGTCGCGTAGAGGCGTGGGCTTTGCATCAGCTTGTCGGCGGCGAGGATGTTGACCTGCCCGCGTCCATTGTCGTCGGTCGCGATGAAATCGACGATATCGAGTGCCGGCTCTCCGAAGAAATTGGCGCCGCCCTGCGATTCGAGCTGGAGCAACTGGCGCTGGATCGTGCCGACGCTGGCCTTGGTCACATTACCGTACTTCGACGCGAGCTCGCCGGCATTGTCGGCGCAGTAGCTCAGCATCGCCTGCAGGTCCTTGAGGTCGAGCAGCATCAACCCCTGTTCGTCGGCGTAGCGGAACGCCACCGATAGCACGCCTTCCTGCGTTTCGTTGAGTCCCATCAGCCGCGCCAGCAGCAGCGGCCCCATTTCGGAAATCGTCGTGCGGATCGGGTGGCCCTGTTCGCCGAACAGGTCCCAGAACACCACGGGATTGTCGGCAAAGGCATAGCCCTCGATGCCCAGTTCAGTGGCGCGCTTGGTCGTCCACGCCGCGTCTGGGGAGCCGATCATCGCCATGCCGGCAATGTCGCCCTTCACATCAGCGAGGAACACCGGCACGCCGTCGCGACTGAAGCCTTCGGCGAGCGTCTGCAGCGTCACCGTCTTGCCGGTGCCGGTGGCGCCGGCGATCAGCCCGTGGCGGTTGGCGCGGCGCAGCACCAGCGCTTGCGGATGTTCCTCGCCCTTGCCGATGAAAATGCTGTCGCCCATGCGCCGCTGTCCCTGAGTTGAATGCGTACGACAGGGGTAGCCTGCCAGCCGGCTACGTTCAAGCGAGCGGCGGATTTGGGGCTGCTTCGGCAGCGCGGGCACCAAGTGTGCCGCCCGCGCTGCCGGTCAGGTGGCGCCTTACTTTGCGCCCGTCTTGGGCGTCATCAACTTGACCCCGATATAGCGCGCCGGGTTCGGCCCACGCTGCACCAGCAGCAACACCGTATCGCGGCCCGCCTTGCGTGCATCCTCGACCGCCGCAGCCGCTTCGGCCGGCGTATTGACCGGCCGCTGGTTGATCTGAACGATCAGGTCGCCGCGTTGCAGTGCGTTTGCCGCCGCGTCGCTCGACGGGTTGAGGCTGGCAATGACGACGCCCTTCGCGGTGTCGGGCAGCTTGAGCTGGCGGCGCGTTTCGGGCGTCAGCGTCTGCAGCGAAATGCCGAGGCTCTGGCGTGCGGCCTCGGCGCCCGGTGCCGGCTTGTCCTTGCTGTCGGCGTCTTCGCCGGCGGCGGGCGTGCCGGTGATGACCGCTTCGCTCGGGCGCTTGGTCAGCGTGGCGTTGACGGTCATCGTCTTGCCGTCGCGGATCAATTCGACCGGTACCGTCGCGCCGATCGGCGTGTTGGCGACGATGAAGCTCAGCGTGTTGTCGAACGTCACTGCCTGGTTCGCGACCTTGACGATAACGTCGCCCTGCTTGATGCCGGCGCGCGCGGCGGGGCCGCTGGGTTCGACCGAGGCGACGATTTCGCCGCGGTCCTTGGGCAGGCCAAGGCTGGCAGCGATATCAGGCGAAACTGGCTGGATGCCGACACCGAGATAGCCGCGCGTCACCGCGCCGGTGGTGCGCAATTGCTGGACGACCGGTGCGACGAGCTCGGCCGGAATAGCAAAGCCGAGACCGACATTGCCGCCGGTCGGCGAGAAGATCGCGGTGTTGACCCCGATGACCTTGCCATCGAGATCGAACAGCGGGCCGCCCGAATTGCCCTGGTTGATCGACGCGTCGGTCTGGATGTAGCGGTCATACTGGCCCGAACCGATGTTGCGGTGCAGTGCCGAGACGATGCCCGCGGTGACCGTGCCGCCGAGCCCGAACGGGTTGCCGATGGCAATCGCCCAGTCGCCGACGCGGACGTCGCCGCTGTTGCCGAATGTCACATACGGCAGGTCCTTGGCATCGATCTTGAGCAGCGCCAGATCCGACAGTGCGTCGCGGCCGACGACCTTCGCGGTGAATTCGCGGCGGTCCGACAGCGTCACGGTGATCGAATCGACGACGGTCTTGGGCTCGCCGTTGCGCGGGTCGCCGCCCGAAATGACGTGGTTGTTGGTGACGACATAGCCGTCAGGCGAGATGATGAAGCCCGATCCGAGCGACGTCGCCTCGCGCGTCACGGCCTCGCCATCGGTGCCCTGCTGTTCCTGGAAGCGCTTGAACAGTTCATCGAGCGGGGTGCCCGGCGTCAGCTTGGGCATCTTGCCGACTTCGACCTTCTGCGTCGTCGACACGTTGACGACGGTCGGCGTCAGGCGCGCGGTCAGGTCAGCAAAGCTGCGCGGTGCGCCGCCGGGGCCGGTGGTCGCGGGTGCGCCGGCGCTGACCGGCGGTTGGGTGGCCACAGCAGGTGCGGCGGCAGGCGCCTGCGCGTGTGCAACACTCCCCAGGATCAGAAATGCTGGAATCAGGCTCCGGACAATCCGCACGTGGTTCAACTCCTAGAAATCGGTTCGCTTCAAATTCATTGGCACCCGCGATGCCATCCATCGCGGGTGCCAGCTGTTCCTAATCACGCCAAGATGAACAATAGCTGTCTTGGCAGTTCATGTGTCAGCGCGCGTTCTTGCGGCCGTCGAACTCGCGCAGGAACTCGTTGCCCGTCGATAGAACGACGGTGGCGTTGTTGTTGTTGAATGTCGTCCGGTACGCCTGCATGGCGCGGTAGAAGGCGTAGAAGTCGGGATCCTTGCCGAAGCTTTCGGCGTAGATGCGCGCGGCATTGGCATCGGCTTCGGCGCGGACCAGCTGCGCCTGCTTGTTGCCTTGCGCGCGGATCGTTAGCGCTTCCTGCGCGCGCTGCGAGCGCATGCGGGTAAACGCCGAATCGAGCGGTGCGCCGGTCGGCAGATCGGCGCGCTTGATGCGGACATCGACGATTTCAGCACCGTACTGCTTGGCCAGCTTATTCACGCTCGACTGGATGTCATCCATCATCTGCGACCGTTCAGGCGACAACAGCGCCGCGAAAGGCTGCTTGCCGAGCTCGTTGCGCAGACGCGATGCCAGAATCCGCGACAGCGCCTCGGCAACACGTTCCTCGGAGCCGACGGTTTCGTACATGCGCTGCGGGTTGGTGATGCGGAAGCGCGCGAAGGCGTCCACCACCAGCCGCAGCTGATCGGTCGACAGCACCGTCTGCTCGGGCATGTCGAGGTCGAGCACGCGCTTGTCGATGAACACGACGTTTTCGATGAACGGCACCTTCACCGCGAGGCCCGCGCCGCCACTGCCGAATGGCGCCTTGGCGTCGTAGGTATTGATGATGCGTTCGGGTTTGCCGAGCCGCAGGACCAGCGCCTGCGAGGTTTCGGGCACGGTGAACAGCGAGGACGCCAACACGAAACCGACGACGACGGCAGCGACGGCCCAAGGCACCGGATTGCGGAGGATACTCATCTTACTTCGCCTGTTCGGTTGCGGGAGCGGCGGCAGCAGCGCTGCGCGCCGCACGGCGCTGGACTTCGGAGAGCGGCAGATAGGTCTGCACGCTGCCCGGCTCGATGACCGTCATGTCGGTCTTGCCGAGCACGTCTTCCATGGTTTCAAGGTACATGCGCTTGCGCGTCACTTCGGGCGCCAGCTTGTACTGGGCATAGACCGCGTCAAACGCCGCGGTCGCACCTTGCGCTACCGCCAGCAACTGCTGCGCATAGCCGCGCGACTGGTTGAGCGCCTGCTGCGCGTCCTGCTGCGCCGCCGACACGTCCTTGAACGCCTCGTCGACCGCAGCGGGCGGGTCGGCCTGCTTGATGTCGACGCCGCGGATTTCGATGCCGCCGCGGTAGCTGTCGAGCATTTCCTGCATGCGCTCACGCACCTGCTCGGCAATCTGCGCGCGTTGCGGGCCGATCGCGTCGTTCAGCCGCGCCTTGCCGATTTCGGAGCGCATCGCCGATTCGGCGGTTTCGCGAATCGTCTGCTCGGGCTGCGCGAGTTCGAAAAGGTAAAGTTCGGGGTTCTTGATCTTCCAGCGCACCGCATAGGCGATGTCGATGATGTTCTGGTCGCCGGTCAGCATCAGGTTTTCGGCCGCACCATCAGAGGCGCCAATGTCGACCGAATTGACCTGCTCGACCTTGGGCTTGAGCACGGTGTCGATCGGTGCCGGCAGCTTGAAATGGAAGCCCGGGCCGACGGTTTCGACATATTTGCCAAAGCGCATGACGACACCGCGTTCCTGCGCATTGATGCGGAACGTCGAGGTCATGGCAATCCACAGCAGCACGATACCGGCGACGCCGTAAGCTGCGAGGCGACCGGCGTTCACCGTGCTGCTACCGCCGCCGCCGCCGCCACCGCCGCCGGGAATGGCGTCACGCAGCTTGTCCTGCGTGCGGCGCAGAAAGGCTTCAATGTCGTTGCCGGGGCCACCAGTGCCGCCGGGGCCGCCACCGCGTTGCGGCACGGGGCGCTTGGGCGGCGCGTCACCCCAGGGGTTTTTCGGCCCTTCGCCTTCGGGGCGCTTGGACCCGCTGCCGTCACTATTGTCCTGCCAGGGCATCTGCATCCTTTGGAGTTCACGTCGCCCTGCCGGGCGCACTTGCATGCATGTTCAAGGGCTATATACGAAGCCTCCGCGCCGATTGCGAGGGATGCGGCGAAATCGTCGCACCTGTTATCGGCATGTCGGCTGCCGATCTGCCGGAATTCGAGTGAAACTGGAGTTTTATCATGGATTTGCGTGAGCACGCCGCCCAGGTGCTGGCCGCCATTGCCGACCCGCTGGGCGGCGGCAGCATCATCGCGACAGCGCGTGCGGCAGGTGTTGTCGTCCGCGATGACGGCAAGGGTGGCTCGACCATCGGTCTGGTGCTGGGACTCGACGGCCTCGCGAACGCTGATGCCGAGCGCCTGCGCGCCGAAATCGAGGTGGCGTTGCGCCGCCTGCCCGGCGTCAGCGACGTGCGGCTGATCCTGACGGCTGAAAAGGGCAACGCACCCGCCGGTGCGGCGGCAGCAACGACCGGCATGGTGCCCGGTATCCGGCGTATCATTGCTGTCGCCAGTGGCAAGGGCGGCGTCGGCAAGTCGACCATCGCTGCCAATCTCGCGGTGGCGCTGGCGCGCCAGGGTCTTCAGGTCGGGCTGCTCGATGCCGAC
>CALDHQ010000205.1 GCA_937894055.1 uncultured Polymorphobacter sp. | reverse complement strand
GCGGATTCCCGATTTCCGGTTAGAAACTGCAGCCGGTAGCCACTTAGAATTTGACCGGCAGATGTTCCTGCCAACGTCGTTCCGGACGGCCAACTGGCGATGAATGTTGCGGTGGCCGCTCCAGCCAACGTCGTCGCGATCGTGGTTGCGCCAGCGACCGGAACATCCGTAATCAAACTGGTGCCGCGGATATCCACGGAGGCATTGGGATAGATCACGGCTTCAGTGACGGAGTCTCCAGTGCTGGCCCCTTTGATGTAGTCGGACACCGCTCCGGCGGTGAAAGTAAGGGGATTCAAGACCTGGTCAGGCTGGGTGGGACCACCCGTATACCATCCCAGACGGGACGAACGGGAGAAATAGGAGTTGGTGGATATGAGAGGAACCGTCACCTGAGTATTCCAAACCAGGGTTTCGGCGGCGGTGTCGAACGGCTCGGCCTGGACCCGCGTCGCGATCATCTCAGCCGCCCGTCACCGGCGGGAAAATCGCGACCTCGTCGTTCGGGCCAACGGGGGTATAGTCGTCGGCGAATTCCTGATTGACCGCGACGCGCAACCGGCTGCGGTCGGACAATGCTGCGGCATGCGCGGGTGACCGCGACGCCAGCCAGTCGAGCAGTTCGCCGACGGTCGCGATCGACACCGGCAGCGCAATCTCCTCGCCGTCGCGCCCAAGCTTTTCGCGCACCCAGGCAAAATACAGCAGCTGCGTCACGACATGTGCTTCATGCCGACGCGCAGATAGTCATAGCCGGTGACGGCCGTCAGTCCGGCGGCGAGCCACAGGCTGACCAATCCGATCTGCAGCGCCGGCAGCCATGGCGCCAGCACCGGCGTGGCGCCCGCCAGCAGCAGCGCGCTCAGCGCAATCATCTGGAACGCCGTCTTCCATTTGGCGAGCTGGCTGACCGGCACCGAAACCTGCAGACCCGCGAGATATTCGCGCAAGCCCGACACAGTGATTTCGCGCAGCAGGATGACCAGCGCCGGGATCACCGCCCAGCCGTGGATGGTGCCGGTATGCACCAGCATGACGATGGTCGCGGCGACCATGATCTTGTCGGCAATAGGATCGAGAAACACCCCGAGCTTTGACACGGTGCCCTGGCTGCGCGCCAGATAGCCATCAAGATAGTCGGTCGCTGCTGCCACGCCGAACAGCACGAATGCCGCCAGATGGCCGACCCAGCCCGAATCCCACAGCAGCAGCACCAGAAACGGCACGGCAAGGATGCGGCTCAGCGTCAAAATGTTGGGCAGACTGGACAACATGCACCGTTGTTAGGCTATTGAAGGTCAACGCTCAACCGGCATGCCCAACGAAAGTGACCTCCGCATGAAAGTCAGTGACGCCCTCAACAGCCGCAAATCGGTGCGTGCCTTTACCGATGCCCCGGTTGACCCCGCCGTCATCCGCCGCGTGCTGGCGACAGCATCGCGCGCGCCGTCGGGCGGCAACGTGCAGCCCTGGCATGTCGATGTCGTCGGCGGCGCCGAGCTCGAAACGCTCAAGGCGCAGGTCCGCGAGGCCATCGCCAAGGGAGCACAGACTCCCGAATATGCCATTTATCCCGAAGGGCTGGGGGAGCCCTACAAGTCGCGTCGCTTCGGCATCGGCGAGGCGATGTACGCTGCGCTCGGCGTGCCGCGCGAGGACAAGGCGGGGCGGATGAAGAGATCGGA
>CALDHQ010000204.1 GCA_937894055.1 uncultured Polymorphobacter sp. | reverse complement strand
GTGAATACCGCGTCATGCTCAGCCTGCGACCAGGCGATGCCCAGCGCATCGAGCGCCGCATGCAGCCGCGCTTCGGCCGGCGACTGCGCGGTCACGACGTCAGTCATACCATTCGGCCCCCTTGCGCAGGCCCTGCCACTGGGCATCGTCATGGCCGTAAATGATCTGCGCGCCGTCCGCCTGCAACCGCGCGATTTCATCGAAGCCTGCCAGCGTCAACTCCATGTCCCAGCTGTTGCGCGGTGCAAAGCGCTGTTCAAGGTTGACCGCCACCGGCACCGCGTCGGAGGCCAGCACGAACGCCCCGTCACGCGGCAACACGACATGCGCCACCGTCATCCCCGGCGAATGGCCGGGCAGCGGCAGCAACGTCAGCGCGCCGTCGCCGAAGACGTCGCGCGCATCGGTCAGTTCGTCGAACTTCTGGCCGGTGTCCCAGTCGGCGGCATAATAGCCATTGGCGGCATCAGTATCGGCGCGTGCCGCAGCGAGTTCGGCGGCATGGACGATAACACTGGCGCGCGGGAAATACCTGTTGCAGCCGCAATGGTCGGTGTGGAGGTGCGAGCAGATCACCGCGTCGATATCATCCGCCGCAACGCCCGCCAGCGCCAGCTGCGCCACGACATTGTCGCTTGCCCCATGCAGCGGTTCCATCCGCGCTGCCAAGGCGCCCCAATGCCCCACTGCATCATCGACAACGCCAGGGTGGCAACCGCTGTCGAACAGCACATTGCCCTGCGCGTGGCGCAGCAGCGTGCACGACACCGGCAGCTCGAACATCGCCTCGCGGTCAGCTCCGGGGTAATAGGTCCGCGCGCGCATGCGCAACCGCCCGCCCGACAGGAAATGCATCTTCATGGGACCATTGCTAGGCTGGCACCGCTTGGGCCGCAAGCCGCTCCAGCGCCCGCGCTTATGGCCTGGGGTGCAGCTGGAGGAATCCCGGCGCGCGCACGGTATCGCCCGGCTTCAGCTTGGTCGCCATGTCGGGAAAATTCGGCAACGATTTGGCCGCCTTCGGATCGTAATGCGTCCGTTCACCGAAGAAGCGCAGCGTCAGCGTGCGCCGGCGCTGGCCGGGTCGCGTCGGCGCGCCACCATGCATGCTGCGAAAGTGGAAAAAGATGACGTCGCCCGGTTCGACCGCCCATGAGACAATCTTGTGCCTGTCGCGCTCGGCCTCGAAGTCGGGAAGCCGCGGCAGCGGCAGGCGCTCGTCGATCGGCCGCGTGTCGTCCTTCGGATCGAACGCCGAGGTATTGTACATCGGGCCGCGGTGCGATCCCGGGATGAACTCCAGGCTGTCGCCTTTGGCCAGCGGCTCGAAAGTGATCCAGGCGACCGCCGTGTCCGCGCCGTCCATCGGAATATAGGATCCATCCTGATGCCAGGGCGTGCGCCGCGTGTCGCCGCCCTCCTTCAGGAACACCTGTTCGTAGATGAACCAGACGGGATCGGTGCCCCAGAGCTGCGCGCACGCTTCCGGGATCGGCGATCCCTCCAGCATTTCCCGATACCCGTCGAGCACCTTGGGGTGAAAGGAATCGTTGTAGAACAGCGGCTTGCCATCGCGCTTCAACCAAGGTGCGTTCCGCGGCGTCGGATTCGCAAGGCTCCACTCCCAAGCCTTCAATGCCGCCTCGAGCTGGTCGCGACCTAGCAATCCGGGAATGTGAACCACGCCATCACGCTGGAAAGCTGCGCGCTTCTCCGCCCAATCGGTCATTCAGCACCCTCCCCGGTTTCTGCCAAGCTTATACCCCGCTTCAACCAAGGCAAATCGCTTAAAGCTGGGTCCCGTGCGAAAGCCTAATGTTGAATGACGCCAGTTATCCGGAGCTGGTGTGCTGAACGCTAATGGAGCATGCCATTTCGGTGCGCCAGCCAATTGGCCCCGCCGCCGCATAATACTGAAGATTGAAGGCCGGTGCGTGGTGATCCCTACGGCACCAAACAAATGTATCTGATTCAATAAGATAATTTGCCTATCGACAGAAACTGGCGGATTGAAATGATAGGGAAATCCATAAGCCTTGGCTAACCCAAAGATGGCGCAATCCGAGCCTGGTTTGCTGCGAGCGGCCATTCCGCTTCGCGCCCCATTCCGGTCATTTGATGTGCAAAATGCTGTGCCCGATTGCTGCCGTGCCTTTGGCTCGAACACGGGCTTTATCGATACCCTCGTAGGACCAGCTCCGCGCACGAATGCATTCGCGGGTTGACGCTGCAGACGGTGCTGCCGATATCGCGGCTGCGACACTGTTCATAGTGTTCGGATCCAACGACATGATGTTCGCGGATACTTTGAGGTCGAAGTTGCGCGCGACGAGATTGCACAAGCCACCATGCTGAACCTTTGCCGTAGTCTTGATCTCCCCAAGCGTGGGCCTGTTTATCCATGCATCTTGCAGGAGCAAGTCAGTAGATGTCATGCGTACGCACGACCCTCAGCACCGTTTTCGCGCTTGGGAGGGCGTCTCCCCATATTGATCGATATGCCATCGCGTGAAGGCGCCAAGCGACGCATATCCGAGCAAATCGGCAATGTCGGTAAGCCGCAGCCGCGGGTTCGCAAAATGGCGCGGTAACTGCTGGCGACGTACGCGGCTGAGCAATTCGGAAAAGAGATCGGAAGAGC
>CALDHQ010000203.1 GCA_937894055.1 uncultured Polymorphobacter sp. | reverse complement strand
CCTGCGCACGCCGGCCCGAGATAGCTGACCAGCGGCAGGATGGCGGCGCGAAGCGCATGTTTCCGCACGATCAGCCATTCCGGCAGGCCCTTGGCCCGGGCGGTGCGGATGTAGTCTTCACCCAGTGTTTCGAGCACCGAGGCGCGGGTGACCCGCGCGATCAGGGCGATGTAGATGATCGACAGGGTGATGGCCGGTAACGTGAGGTGGTACAGCCACGGCCCGACGCCGTCGGCGATCCGCTTGTAGCCCTGCACCGGCAGCCAGCCGAGCTTGAGCGATACGATCCAGATCAGGATGTAGGCGAGCACGAACACCGGCACGGAGAATCCCATCACCGAGAAGCCCATCAGCATCCGGTCGAACCAGCCGCCCGGCCACCGCTCCCCAACCGTCTCCAGCACTGTGCGGTGGATAAGCAGCATCGCCGCCCCCGTCGGCGTCGCGCCCATCTGCTTGGTCAACAGCCGCGAAAACAGCCATTGATTGGCAACCGCCATCCGCACCGGCCATGACGCCGCCGGCGCCAGCGCTTCGAGCATCATCGCGCCGGGACCGGAAAAGCGCAGCGGGAACGGACTGTCGGTAATCGCGACAATCGCGCGCGCCAGCGTGCCGACGGCGGTTTCGGGCGGCGGCATCGACGAATGGCCACCGGCGCCTTCCGCCGTCACTTCGAGCGTCGCATAGCCCTTTTCAGCAACGCCGATCAGGATCGCCGGCCCGCCGGTGACGGGGTTGTCCTTGACGATGACGCTGCCTTCGTCGAGCGTCAGCAGCGCCTTGGTGCCGCGCGCCTTGAGCGCTGCCGCGACCGCCACCGCGCCGCTGCCGCCGACCTCCTCGTCATGCCCCGATACCAGCAGCACCGTCCGGCGCGGCACGAAGCCGCCCGCCGCCAAGGTCTCGAACGCCTCGAACAGCCCGACCAGCGCACCCTTGTCGTCGATCGTGCCGCGGCCCCACACCGCGCCATCGGCGATGACCCCCGAAAACGGCGGGTGCGTCCAGTCGTCCTCGGTGCCGGCACTGACCGGCACGACATCTTGGTGCGCCATCAGGATCAGCGGTGGCAGCGACGCATCGCTGCCCGGCCAGGTGTAGAGCAGCGCATGGCCGGCCAGCACCTCGCGGCGCATGACCTTGTGGACGGCGGGATAGGTCGCCTGCAGCCAGGCGTGCAGCGCGTCCCATTGCGTCAGGTCGTTGTCGGCCTTGTCCTGATGCGACACCGTCTGGAAGCGCACCGCCTCGCCCAGATGCGCGGCGGCGGCGTTGATGTCGATCTTCGGCGCGGCGACCAGCGCCACTTTCGACAGATCGACCGCCGACGGCGGCGCATAGGTCAGCGTCCGCACCGCCACCACCGCCGCACCGATCGCCAGAACGCCGGCACTCGCCAGCAACAGATTGCGCACCATCGCCATGTCATCTTCCCCGCAGAATTTCGCTGGCGGCACGCTAGCCCATGTCAGCGGGGCGCGGAACCCTGCTGGCAAGCAACAGGGCGCTTGTCGTTCCTGAAACTGCACACTAGCGTGTGGCTCAATTGCAGTCGGCAGAAGCCGGCGCACGGAATTGGGGAGTACCAGACGCCATGACACCGATGCACCAGCATGACTGATATCGCTGCAACGGCTGACGCCGATTTTGCGCCGTCGGCGCCCGCCAAAACTGTTTCCAGTCTGCCGATACCGTCGCGGCCCATGCGCATCGCCTATGGCCTTGGCGCGGTCGCCAGCGGCGTCAAGGACAATGGCTTCAGCTATCTGCTGCTGCTGTTCTATTCGCAGGTCATCGGCATCGATGCGCGGCTGGTCGGGCTGGCGATTACGCTCGGGCTGATCATCGACGCGCTGATCGACCCCATCGTCGGCTATTATTCGGACAATCTGCACAGCCGCCTGGGCCGGCGCCACCCGCTGATGTATGCGGCGGCGATCCCCGTCGCGGCGCTGTATTTCATGCTGTGGAACCCGCCGCACGGCTGGTCGGACATGGCGCTGTTCTGGTACATGATCGGGCTCGGCACGCTGATCCGCGTTTCATTCTCGTTCTACGAAATCCCCAGCACCGCGCTCGCCCCCGAACTCACCGATGACTATGACGCGCGCAGCACGCTGATTTCGCTGCGCACCTTCTTCGGCTGGGTCGGCGGCATCCTGATCGCGGTGCTGCTGTTCGGCGCAATCTTCCCGGCGTTTTCGACCCCGGCGATCCCCAACGGCCAGTTCAACCGCGATGCCTACCGGCTCTACGGCATGATCGCGTCGGGCGTGATGTTCGTCGCCATCATGGTCTGCGCCATCGGCACGCACCGCCGCATCCCGCTGCTCAAGGCGGCGCCACCGGCGCGCCGCAAAACGCTGCGCCTCATCTTCAGCGAGATATTCGAAACGCTGTCGAACCGCTCCTTCTATGCGCTGTTCGCGACATCGGCGTTCGGGCTGATCGCCGGCGGCGTCTCGGCATCGCTGTCATTCTATATCAACATTTTCTTCTGGGGCTTCACCTCGGCGCAGATTGCCCTGCTGACCTCGAGCGTGCTGATCTCGGCTGTCATCGGCGGGCTGCTCGCGCCGCTGGCGACACGCACCATCGGCAAGCGTCGCGGTGCCATCATCATCGGGCTGGTCGCGTTCCTCGGCGCGCCGCTACCGATCCTGTTGCGGCTGTTCGACCTTATCCCTGCGGGCAGTACCGGCGGTGTCTATTGGTTCGTGCTCGTCGCCACGGTGCTCGATGTCGGGCTGATCATCGCCTTCCAGATCCTCGCGGTGTCGATGATGGCCGACCTTGTCGAACAATCCGAACTGCAAACCGGCCGGCGTTCCGAAGGGCTGTTCTTCGCCTCGACGTCGCTGCTCGGCAAGCTGGTCGCGGGGCTCGGCGTTACCATCGCTTCGTTCGTGCTGACCATCGCCGGGCTCAAGGCCGGTGCTGATCCGACGCAAGTGTCGCCCGAAGCCATCTGGCGGCTCGGCGCGCTCTATGTGCCGACGGTGCTCGGCCTGTGGATGGCAATGCTCGGCGCGCTGAGCTTCTACCAGCTGACGCGCAAGGACCATGAAGCCAACCTCGCCGCGCTCGAAGCGCGACGGTTGCTGGAGTGAGATAGAGCCTCCGGCGGGCAGGCCTGAGGCCTGCACCCACTAGTATAGAGCAAGTCATTC
>CALDHQ010000202.1 GCA_937894055.1 uncultured Polymorphobacter sp. | reverse complement strand
AAAGGCGCCGCCACCAACGCTTGGATTGCGGTGGTCGGTGATGAGCCTGGCGTCGGCGGCCACCGCCAAAGCCCCGAACACCACCAACATGCCCAGCACGCCCGCGAATCCCGTTGCCCCATGCCGCATTTGAAATGCTCCTCTATCGAACCTTCCCCAGAGAAAGTTCCGTTTCGCTGTGCAAGACCAGACGGTTGCGCGATGCACAACTGAAAGTCAAAAAATGCCGGCATTGTTCAAGTAACGATTGGCGGTATTATTATGGGATCTGCATGGATTTTCCTTATCGCGCCACTTCAACTGCACAATATATATTGCTCACACTGAATTTTGCGACTGGTGGTAGCGCAATGACTGGGAGGCATGCATATGCGCTGGCTAGCGGTTGTCGCCTGGTGCGAGGTCAGTGTGTGAGCCCCGCACGGCGTTTGTATGCCGTAAAGATAGTGACTAATTACTATCTTTGTGATAGCAGAAGGCATGACACGCACCAAACTACCAGCCGACATGCGCCGCGCGGCAACCGTTGAATCGGTGATCGTGCTCGCGGCAAGCACCAACCCCGCCGACATCACCACGGCGCAGATTGCTGCACACATGGGGGTCACCCAAGGGGCGCTGTTTCGGCATTTCGCCGACAAGCAAGCTGTCTGGGCGGCCGTGATGGACTGGACCGCCGATACGCTGTTGGCGCGGATTGATGCCAGCGCCGGAACCACGCCCGTCGACACGCTGCAGGCGATCTTTGCCGCCCATGTCGATTTTGTCGTCGGGCATACCGGCGTGCCGCGCATCCTGTTCGGCGAGTTGCAACGCGGTGGCGACACGCCCGGCAAGATGCGGGTACGCGCGCTGATGGCTGCCTATCGTGGTCGCGTGATGCATTTGCTCGATCTTGCCAAGGCGCAGCGCCAGATCGACGCACACACCGACACTGCCGCCGCCGCCACGCTGTTTCTCGGCATGGTGCAGGGATTGGTGATGCAGGCGATGGCCGCCGGTGATTTCTCCACCATGCCTGCCATGTCCAAAGGCCTGTTCGCGATTTACCGCGATGGGCTGGGTGTCGGGCCGTGACTTTGCCATTCACCATGAGCCGCCGCGGCTGGACCATGGCGGCAGTCCTGGTGCCATTGCTGTTGTTGTTTGCGTGGGTCGCCTTTCGGTCCGGCCCGCTGGCGCCGACCAATGTGACCGTTGCGCAGGTTGAAACCCGCCGGATTGCCCCGGCCATGTTCGGCATCGGGACCGTGGAAGCCCGCTATACCCAAAAGGTTGGACCGACTGCTGCGGGCCGGGTCACGATGGTGGCTGTCGACGTCGGTGACATGGTCAAGGCGGGGCAATTGCTGGCGCAGATCGACCCGATCGACCGTGACCAGCGCATCGATGCCGCGGCGGGTGGTACGGCGCGATCGGCCGCGCTCGAACAGGCAGCTGCGGCGCTCATCGCCGATGCAACGGCCCGCGTCGCACTCGCCAAGTCACAGGCCGAGCGGACCGAGCAGTTGAAGAAAAGCGGCTGGGTCACGAACGCATTGGTGGATCAACGCCGCCAGGAGCTGGCTGCTGCACAGGCAGGGCTGGTCGCGGCCCAAGCCAATCGCGGTGCCGCCGCCATGGACAGCTCGCGCCTTGGCGCGGAACGTGCGGCGCTGGTTGAACAACGGTCGAACTTGCGCCTCGTTGCCCCGCATGCCGGGCTCGTGGTGCGCAGAGCTGTCGAGCCGGGCACGACGGTCGTCGCCGGGCAGTCAGTGGTCGAAATCATCGATCCTGCCCAATTGTGGATCAACGCGCGCTTCGACCAGACGCAGTCGGCCGGTCTGGCTGCGGGGCTTCCGGTGCGTATCGCGCTGCGTTCGCGGCCTGACGCGCCGATTTCCGGTACAATCGAACGTGTCGAGCCCATGGCGGACGCGCTGACGGAAGAAGTGCTCGCCAAAGCACGGTTCACGGTCACCGGAACGCTGCCGTCGATTGGCGAACTCGCCGAGGTCACGGTGGCCCTGCCTGCGGGCGCCGCAACGCTGGCCGTCCCCAACGCCGCCGTGCATCGCGTCGATGGCGCGACCGGCGTCTGGGTGATCCGCGATGGTGACCTCGATTTCGTCACGGTAAAGCTCGGCGTGCAGGACCTTGGCGGCTGGGTGCAGGTGTTGGCCGGGCTTGCGGCAGGTGACCGGATTGTCGTTCACAGCGCGAAGGCGCTGAAGGCCAGCAGCCGGTTCAGTATCGTCGACGCCTTGCCATGATCAGCCTTGCCGGCCGCGACATTCTGCACGGCTGGGGCAAGTACATGCTCACCGGTGTCGGGCTGGGTTTGCTGATCGGCGTCACGCTGTCGATGGCCGGAGTCTATCGCGGCATGGTCGATGATGCGCAGGCGCTGCTCGACAATAGCCAGGCGGACCTGTGGGTGGTGCAAAAGGACACGCTTGGGCCCTATGCCGAACCATCGAGCCTGGCAGAGGATAGCGAGCGCCCGATCCAGGCGATGCGCGGCGTCGCACAAGCGGCGGGCGTCACTTACCTCACCATGCAGATCGCGCACGGCGATGAAGACGTGAGGGTGATGGTTGTCGGCGCCGAAATGGGCGCGCCGGGATTGCCCGGCCAGCCGACGCACCTTGTCGCCGGGCGCCATATCGTCCGCGGTCATTATGAGGCCGTAGCCGATGTGAAGTCCGGTTTCGCGATCGGCGACCGCGTCAAGGTGCGCCGCAATTTCTATACGATCGTCGGGCTGACCAGCCGCATGGTGTCGTCGGGCGGCGATCCGATGCTGTTCCTGTCGCTCAAGGATGCGCAGGCCGCCCAGTTCCAGAAAGACAGCGATGCGATCCTGCGTCAGCGGGCGCGCATCGCGGCCAGCCCGCAACTCAACCCGCCCGGAAATCCGGCGGTGTCGCAGGCGGTCAATGCCGTCCAGTCGGAAAACAACAACGTCAACGCCGTGCTGGTGACGACTACGCCGAATGCCGATCCCGACGCAGTGGCCGCCGCCATCCGCCGCTGGCAACGGCTGACCGTCTACACGCGCGCGCAGATGGAGGAAATTCTCGTCGACAAGCTGATCGCCAATTCGGCGCGGCAGATCGCGATGTTCCTCGTTATCCTGTCGATCGTCAGCGCCGCCATCGTCGCGTTCATCATCTACACAATGACCATCGGCAAGATCCGCGAAATTGCCGTATTGAAGCTGATCGGCACGCGTGACCGCACGATCTCGTGGATGATCCTGCAACAGGCGCTGGGGCTCGGCCTGATCGGCTTTGTCGTCGGCAAGATTGCTGCCAGCCTGTGGGCGCCCTTTTTCCCCAAATATGTCCTATTGCTGCCCGCCGACTCGATCATGGGCTTTTTTGCGGTCATGCTGATCTGTACGCTGGCCAGCGTCCTCGCCATCCAGGCCGCGCTCAAGGTCGATCCGGCGGAGGCGATCGGTGGCTGAAGGCATCCTCATCGAGAATGTCGTCAAGACCTATGGCAGCGGTGACACCGCCGTCCATGCCCTGCGCGGCGTCGACATGGCCGTCGCCAAGGAGATCGGAAGAGCACACGTCTGAACTCAGTCACGCCAATGTATCT
>CALDHQ010000201.1 GCA_937894055.1 uncultured Polymorphobacter sp. | reverse complement strand
GCCTTGGCGGCGATGCGTTCGCCCAGCGGCGTGAAGCGCACAACGCGCCGCGTGCGTTCGACCAGAACGACGTCGAGCAGCGTTTCGAGTTCGCGCAAGCCCGATGACAGTGTCGATTGGGTGACGAAGCAGGCGTCTGCCGCGCGGCCGAAATGGCCATGGGCGTGCAGCGCGGTCAGGTATTGCAGCTGCTTGATCGTCGGCAAATAGCTCATGGTGGCCTTTTGAATGGAACGCGCCCAACATCGCCGCGTTCAATCTAAGATGCGGCTTTAATCGCCTCAGTCAATCAGCATGTCGCAAAAAAGCAATTGGATTTGTCGGCGCGCACCGCATATCCGCAACATCGTTCAACCCGTTCAACCCAGCCACAGGAGCATCCATGTCCCTCATCAACACCGCAGTTAAGCCGTTCAGCGCGCAGGCCTATCAGGACGGCAAGTTCCTCGCCGTCACCGAAGCCGATCTCAAGGGCAAGTGGTCGGTCGTGTTCTTCTACCCGGCCGACTTCACCTTCGTCTGCCCGACCGAGCTCGAAGACCTCGCCGACAACTATGCCGAATTCAAGAAGCTCGGCGTCGAAATCTACAGCGTCTCGACCGACACGCACTTCGCGCACAAGGCGTGGAGCGACACCTCGCCCGCCATCGGCAAGATCAAGTATGTCATGGTCGGTGACCCGACGGGCGCGATCACGCGCAACTTCGACGTGATGATCGAAGAAGCCGGCCTCGCCGATCGCGGCACCTTCGTCGTCGATCCCGAAGGCAAGATCCAGATCGTCGAAGTCAATGCCGGTGGCATCGGCCGCGACGCCAGCGAACTGCTGCGCAAGGTCAAGGCCGCGCAGTATGTCGCCTCGCACCCCGGCGAAGTCTGCCCGGCGAAGTGGCAGGAAGGCGAAAAGACGCTCGCCCCGTCGCTCGACCTCGTCGGCAAGATCTAAAGCCGACTGACTGGCGGGCGGGCTGCAACACTGCGGCCCGCCCTGCCCTACTGACCTATCCTCCCCGGGAACCTGCCATGCTCGACGCCAATCTCACGCAGCAGCTCAAGGCCTATCTGGTCAACATCACGCAGCCGATCGAGCTGGTGACGACGCTGGATGACAGCCCCAAGTCGCGCGAACTCGCCGAACTGATCGACGAGATTGCCGTGCTGTCGGACAAGGTTTCGGTCGTCGTTGGCGGCAAGGACAAGCGCGTCCCCAGCTTCATGATCCGCCGCACCGGCACCGATATCGGCGTGACCTTTGCCGGACTGCCGATGGGGCACGAGTTCACCTCGCTGGTGCTGGCGCTGCTGCAGGTCGGCGGCCACCCGTCGAAGGCCGCGCCGGCGCTGCTCGATGCGGTGCGCGGGCTGCAGGGTGACTTCAACTTCGAAACCTATTTCTCGCTGTCGTGCCAGAATTGCCCCGATGTCGTGCAGGCGCTCAACCTGATGGCGGTGCTCAACCCGCGCATCCACCACACCGCGATCGACGGTGCGCTGTTCCAGGCCGAAGTCGATGCGCGCAAGGTCATGGCGGTGCCGATGGTCTTCCTCAACGGCGAAGTCTTTGGTTCGGGCCGCATGGAGCTCGAGCAGATCGTCGCCAAGCTCGACACCGGCGCAACGCAGCGCGCGGCCGCCGACATGGACGCGCGTGCGCCCTATGACGTGCTCGTCGTCGGCGGTGGCCCTGCCGGGGCTGCGGCCGCGATCTACGCGGCGCGCAAGGGCATCCGCACCGGCATCGCCGCCGAACGCTTCGGCGGGCAGGTGCTCGACACGATGGGCATCGAGAACTTCATCTCGATCCCGCACACCGAAGGCCCGAAGCTGGCGGCCGAGCTCGAACGCCATGTCCGCGACTATGACGTCGATATCATGAACCTGCAGCGCGCCGCCAAGCTGATCCCGGCGACCGGCAGCGACGGCCTTCATGAAGTCGTGTTCGACAATGGCGCCTCGCTCAAGGCGAAGACGCTGGTGCTCGCCACCGGGGCGCGCTGGCGCCAGATGAACGTGCCGGGCGAGGACGCGTATCGCAACAAGGGCGTCGCCTATTGCCCGCACTGCGACGGCCCGCTGTACAAGGGCAAGCGCACCGCGGTCATCGGCGGCGGCAACAGCGGTGTCGAGGCAGCGATCGACCTCGCCGGCATCGTCGCCCATGTCACGCTGATCGAATTCGACCACCAGTTGCGCGCCGACGAAGTGCTGCAGCGCAAGCTGCGCAGCCTGCCCAATGTCACCGTCATCGTGTCGGCGCTGTCGACCGAGGTGCACGGCGACGGCGAGAAGGTCACTGGCCTGAGCTACACCGACCGCAACACCGAAGCGTCGCACCACATCGAGCTCGAGGGCATTTTCGTGCAGATCGGGCTGGTGCCTAACACCGAATGGCTCAAGGGCACCGTCGCGCTGAGTTCGCGCGGCGAAATCGAGATCGACGCGCGTTGCGCGACCTCGATTCCCGGCGTGTTTGCCGCAGGTGACGTGACGACGGTGCCGTACAAGCAGATCGTCATTTCGATGGGCGAAGGCTCGAAAGCAGCGCTTTCGGCCTTCGACCATCTAATCCGCCTGGCGCCGGCCGAAACCGTTGCCGCGGCGGCCTGAGGACTACATCAGTCCGCGCGCCTTCTTCGGGTCGCTGTAGTAGCTTTCGATCGAGGCACCGCCTTTGACGTAGTCGGCGGGGTCGGCATAATAGTTGTCGATCACCGCGCCCTGCGCCGCATAGTCGAGCGCGTCGACTTCGCCGCGTGTGTAGTTCGGCGCCGCCTTGAGCGCTTCGGGCGACAGGTTGATGCAATAGCCATCCTGGTCGGTGTCATAGGTCAGCACCGACCATGGCAGCGGATGGTAGCGTTCGCCGATGCCGAGGAAGCCGCCGAACGACATCACCGCATAGGCGACCTTGCCCGAGTATTTGCCGAGCATGATCGAATCGATGGTGCCCAGGCGGTCCTGTGCGACGTTGAAGACGGCAGTGCCCTGCACCTTGTTCGCCGAAATCAGCGTCTTGGTTTCTTCGGTGGTCACCGCCACCGTCTGGTCGCGGCCGAGCCCATCGGTGTTGTGGCCCAGCGTTTCGGGTTGCGCGAAGTCGGGGCGGACGGGTTGCATGTCATTGGTCATGGTCAATCTCCTTTTGCACCCATTGTGCGGGTATCAGGATCAACCGACCGCGCCGACGACAGTTCCGCAACCCATCGCGTTGCCGTGCGTTTCATCGCAAACGCTGCGGTCCGCAGCGCTGGCATATTGCCCCGCACTGGCGTATATGACGGAGAATTAAGTGGGACTCATGTCCCGGGGAGGCTCCATGATTGCCAGCTTCGGCAAGTATCTCGACTCGATCAAGGCGCGCGATCCGGCGCCGCGGTCGCGTTGGGAAATCCTGACTTACCCCGGCGTCTGGGCGCTCGGATTCCACCGCATTGCGCACGCGCTGTTCAAGCTGCGGCTGTTTCTGCTGGCGCGAATTGTCAATCATTTCAGCCGTTTCCTGACGGCAATTGACATCCATCCGGGTGCCCGCATCGGTGCCAACTTCTTCATCGACCATGGCTTCGTGGTCATCGGCGAGACCGCCGAAAT
>CALDHQ010000200.1 GCA_937894055.1 uncultured Polymorphobacter sp. | reverse complement strand
CGACTACGCGAACGACCTTGATTGAACCGGCGGTCTCGAGGATGTGGCTCTTACCGTTACCAGCGAGGTTGTAGTCGTACGTGGCAATCGCAGCGTCGCCATACTGTTCCTTGGCCTTCGTCTCGGAGAGGCCGACCGAGGCAACTTCCGGGTCCGAGTAGGTGACCTTGGGGATGTTGACGTCAGCGATGACGGCCGGGTTGAGGCCGGCGATCACGTAGGCGCTGACGCCGGCGCGCAGGGCCTGGCGCATCGGGGCCTCGCTCGGGTCTTCGCTGAAGACCACCACCGGCCGCGGGCTGGTCGACGAGGGCGGAGAGGGTCGCGATCGAGTCCGTCATGTTGGTGGCCGCGGCGTGCCGCTTTGCGAGGTCGGCGACGACGGCGCGCTCGCGGAGCGAGGCGAGCATGAGGAGGGCCCGGTTGCGGAGGGCGCGGCGGGCGACGGCCGAAAAGGCCGTGCTGAACACGCCGCCCGCGCCCGCGCCCGCGCCCGCGCCGTCGGCTGCGCCGCCCTCGGCTGCAGAAGCCGCGGCCGCTGCCGCGCGGCAGGCTGGACAGGTGCTCGATGCCCTCGATCACCCGTCCGATCACCGCGATGTTGCGGTCGAGGTGGCGCGGCGCATGGCCGATGACCGCATAAAGCTCGCCGCCGTCGCCGCTGTCGGGGGCATTGCCGCGCCCGACGCCGACCATGCCGTAGCAATGCTGGAGCCAGACGGTTTTTGCCGATTTGTCGACCGCGACCGGGAAACCGTCGATGAACCCGCCGGCATCGGCATAGGCGTCAGGCCCGGGAATCGGCGTGAACGTCAGGCCCGCCAGCGGCCGCTCGAACTCGGGCGGCAACGGCGCCGCCGGCACGACCTTGGTTTCGGGAATCGCCCATTGCACGACATAATTGTCCTGCACGCGCACCACCGCGCCGCCACCAAAGGCGCCGCGCCGCACCAGCGCCTTGATCGCCGCGACATGCGCCGGGGCAAACTGCGGCGCTAACTGCATGATGAAGGCACCGCGCGGCGTATCGAACACCACCATGTCGTCGGGCGCGATCGCGGCCCAGGCGGTCGGCGGCGCGGCGGACTCGATATCGGACGGCGTCGGGGCGGCTGCGGTAGCGAGCAGCAGCGCGGCGAGGAGAAGTGCGTTTTTCATGCGCTACAGACTGCGCGGTTCGCGACGCCACTGCAAGCCTTGGCAGCATCGGCGGTGCTGTCTAGTGTGTCGGCACCATCGGTCGGGGAAATCAAAATGCGCTGCATCCGGGTGTTGCCGTTGATTGCGCTGGCGTTGGCCTGGGCGGCAAGCGCGCATGAAACATATTTTGCCCCGCCGCCCGTTGCACGGGTCGGGACGCCGCTCGTGCTGTCGCTGAGCAGCGGCATGGGCTTTCCGGGGCTCGGCAGCGGTCCCAAGGCGTCGCGTGTGGCGCAGTTGTCGGCGCGCAACGGTACGCTGATCCAGCCGGTCGAGATCAAGGGTATCACCGCCGCTGCGCTACGCATCGCGCTCACCCCCGAACGCGCCGGGCTGATGGCGGTGACAATCGATCTCGCATCGATGCCGATCGAACTGAGCCCGGCCAAGGTCGCCGAATATTTCGCCGAGATCGAACCGTCGGCTGCGGTCCGCGCGGCCTATGAGAACCAGCCGGCGCCGCGCCGCTGGAACGAACTTTATGCCAAGCACGCCAAGCTGTTGCTTTGCGTGGCACCGTGCCTCGACACGGTTGCGGCCACGACGCCCGCCGGGCAGCGCCTCGAATTCGTGGCGCAGGACAGCAGTCTGCGCCGCTTCGTGCTGCTCGAAAATGGCAAGCCGCGCGCCGGCCAGCTGGTCGAGCTGCTCGGCCAGGGCAAGCCGCAACGTCTGCGCACCGGCAGCGACGGCATCCTCAGCCTGCCCGACGCCGCCAAGGGCGATCTGCTGCTATCAACGACAATCGTGCGCGCGCCGTCAAAGCCGGGTGCCCCGTTCACCAGTGATTTTGCGACCGTGAGCTTCAAGCCGCGCTAGCGTGGCGCCTAGACAACAACGCGGCGGTACAGATGCCAGGTCGCGTGCCCGAGCACCGGCAGTACCACCAACAGCCCGAGGAATAGCGGCAACATCGCGACAAACAGCGTCACAGCGATGACGGCGGCCCAGATCGTCATGACCACCGTGTTCGACCGGACGGTGGCGAGGCTGACGATGATGGCGGTGACGAAATCCAGGTCGCGGTCGACGAGCAGCGGCAGGCTGATGACGGTGATCGAATAGAAGGCGAAAGCGATCAGCGCGCCGGCGATGCTGCCGACGATCAGCATTGCGAGGCCGGTACCGCTCATGAACAGCTCGATGCCTTGCGGGCCGTAATTCGATTCGGACATGAAAACCGCATAGATGCCGTGCGCGATCATCAGCCAGAAGCTGAACGCAACGAACAGGATCGCTCCCATGGTGAGGATCTGCTCGTCGCCGCGGCCGCGCGAGGCACCGAGCACCGCGCCCCAGCGCATCGGCAGGCCGGCTTCGCGGCGGCGACTGACTTCGTACAGGCCGACCGCGGTGAACGGTGCGAGCAGCGGAAACCCCGCCGAGGCGACAATCAGCCAGAGAAATTTGCCGCGCGCAAAAAGCTCGAAATACAGCAGCAGCCCGGCGGCAACATAGATCGCCGCAAAGAACAGCCCGAACGCCGGGCACGCCTTGAAGTCCGCCCAACCCGCCGCCAGTGCGGCCCGAAGATCATTTGTCGTGAGATTGCGCGCGACCGTTACCGGCGCGACCTGAGCCTGACCTGCCATCCCCGTGACACTCCCACCCGTCGACCCCCCCGTCGGGATTGATGGTGCATCAAGTCAGGCGCTGCAGCAAGGCGCACATCTCAATCGGGTGCAGGGCCAAGGCCCTGCCCGCCGGAGGCCCTTATGCCTTCCCGAACACCCGCCCGAAAATGGTATCGACGTGCTTCATATGATGCCCCAGGTCGAACAACGCCTCGATCTGCGCCACCGGCAGCGCGGCCGTCACATCGGCGTCGGCCTTGAGCAGGTCGAGCAGCTGCAATTTGCCGTCCGATTCCCAGACGCGCATGGCGTTGCGCTGGACGAGGCGGTAGGCGCCTTCGCGATCGACGCCGGCCTGCGTCAGCGCCAGCAGGATGCGCTGCGAATGGACGAGCCCGCCCATCTTGTTGAGGTTGGCCAGCATGCGTTCGGGATAGACGACCAGCTTGTCCATGACGTTGGTCAGGCGCACCAGCGCGAAATCGAGCGTCACCGTCGCATCGGGGCCGATCATGCGTTCGACCGACGAGTGGCTGATATCGCGTTCGTGCCACAGCGCGACATTTTCGAGCGCCGGGGTGACATAGCCGCGCACGAGTCGCGCGAGGCCCGTCAGGTTTTCGGTGAGCACCGGGTTGCGCTTGTGCGGCATCGCCGACGAGCCCTTCTGGCCCGGCGAGAAATATTCCTCCGCTTCAAGCACTTCGGTGCGCTGCAAATGGCGGACTTCGGTGGCGAGGCGTTCGACGCAGCCGGCGACAACGCCCAGCGTGGCGAAATACATCGCGTGGCGGTCGCGCGGGATGACCTGCGTGCTG
>CALDHQ010000199.1 GCA_937894055.1 uncultured Polymorphobacter sp. | reverse complement strand
TCAACAACAGCTTCGGCTTCGGCGGCACCAACGCGACGCTGGTGATGCGCGCGGTTTAGGGATGGGGAAAGGGCCTCCGGCGGGCAGGGCCTTGGCCCTGCACCCATTTGTTACCATGCGCTCGATCCGCAGCCACAGGGCTATGCCCAACATTCGGGTGCAGGGCCGGCGGCCCTGCCCGCCGGAGGCCCTTCGCAACCCTCCGTCTTGCTGTAACTAGCGATGGCCGCGCCCGCCAAACCCAAGCGCTCGCCACTGGCATGGTTGGCGCTGATTGCGGCGTTGCTGCTGGTCATCGCGGCCAGCTTCGCCGCGCAACGCTGGTCGGCGCGCGCGCCGGCGAATGCGCCGCTGGTGACGGTCGAGGTGCCGGCGGGGGCGAGTTTGAGGCAGGCGGCGGCGCAGCTTGAAACGGCAGGGCTGGTCAAGCAACCTGCGCTGTTCGTGGCGATGGCGCGGGCGTTCGGCGGCGGGCGCGGCGTGCAGGCGGGCAGCTATGCCATCCCCAAGGGGCTGGGTTACGGCGGCATCCTGACGATGCTGCAATCGGGGCGGGTGGCGACGACGCGCGTGACGATTCCCGAAGGCTGGCCGTCGGTGATGGTCGCCGAACGGCTGCGCGCGAACGGGGAGCTGACCGGTGATATCACGGTGCCGGCCGAAGGCTCGGTGCTGCCCGACACCTATCATTTCGCCAACGGCAGCCCGCGCGCCGACGCGGTCACGACGATGCAGGCGGCGATGAAGCGCACGCTCGCCGAACTTTGGCCGGGGCGCACCGCACTCAGCGTCGTCAAGACGCCGGAGGAAGCGGTGATTCTGGCGTCGATCGTCGAGAAGGAAACCGGCAAGGCCAGCGAGCGCCGGATGATCGCCGGCGTCTATTCGAACCGGCTGCGCATCGGCATGAAGCTCGATGCCGACCCGACGGTCATCTACCCGATCACGCAGGGCAAGCCGCTCGGCCGCCGCATCAAGCGCTCCGAACTCAACGCCGACAATGGTTACAACACCTATGCGCGCGCCGGGCTGCCCAAGGGGCCGATTGCCAATCCGGGGCGCGACTCGATTGCCGCCGTGCTCGACCCTGCCCCGAGCAAGGCGCTGTATTTCGTTGCCGATGGCAGCGGCGGCCATGTGTTTGCGACCACGCTCGCCGAACACAACGCCAATGTCGCAAAATGGTATGCGCTGCGCCGTGCAAAGGGCGAGATGTGAGCGCCACCGGTCTGCTCGTGCGCGTCGGTGCGGTTGCCGCGCTGGCATGGGTTACGGGGTTCGTGCTGTTCACCGCGACGCTGCCCGAAGCGACACCGCTGGCGGTCGCGACCGATGCCGTGGTGGTGCTGACCGGCGGCCCGGGCCGGTTGGCGCGCGGCGTCGCCGTCATGCAGGCGGGCTCGGCCAGGCGCATGCTGGTGTCGGGTGTGGGCGAGGCGGTGACACGCGCCGAACTCGCCGCGACGCTCGATGACGGCACCGATGGCCACAGCCTCGATGCAGCAGCGCGCATTGCCAACCGCCGGCTGCTCGCGGGGCAGGTCGACCTCGGCTACAGCGCCGTCGACACGCGCTCGAACGCGGCGGAGACCACCGACTGGATCGCCGCGAATGACTTCCATTCGCTGCGGCTGGTGACCAGCGCCTGGCACATGCGCCGCGCCGAACTCGAACTGCGCGCGCAACTGCCCGCCGACATCGCCATCATCACCGATGCGGTGCCCAACGAGCCGGCTGCCACACGCGTCGCGCGCGAGTATAACAAGCTGTTGTTGCGCTGGGTCGTGCTCAAACTGGGAATTGCCCGATGAACTGGCTGCGGTCATTGCTGTTCACCATCGTGTTTTACATCGGCTCGGTGCCGACGGTGCTGGCGGCTGCCGCCGGCGCGCTGATTTCGCCTGCCGCGCTGGTCTGGGGCTCGAAATTCTGGTCGCGCTGGTTCTACTGGTGCGCGACCAACCTGATGGGCATCAAGCTGGTCGTCGAGGGCGAGGTGCCGCAGAACGGCGTCATCGTCGCGATGAAGCACCAGGCCGGGTTCGAGGCGATCCTGACCTTGTGGCTGTTCGACAATCCGGCCGTGGTGATGAAGGCCGAGCTGCACAAAATCCCGTTCTGGGGCTTTGTCGCCAACAAGCACGGCACGATTCCCGTCGACCGCGCCGGGTCGGCCGCCGCACTGCGCGCGATGATGGCGGCGGCGCGCAGCGCATTGGCACAGGACCGGCCAATCGTCATTTTCCCTGAGGGCACGCGCACCGCGGTCGGCGACCAACCCAAGCTGCAATCGGGATTCGCCGGGCTCTACAAGATGCTCAAGGTGCCGGTCGTGCCGGTGGCGCTCGATTCGGGCAAGTGCTGGCCCAAGGGGCTGGTCAAGCACCCCGGCACGATCACCATCCGCTTCCTGCCCGCCATCGCGCCGGGGCTGAAGCGCGAGGATATCGAGGCGCAGGTCCACACCGCGATCAACCAGCTCAACTGATGAATACGCCTGTTAAACGCCGTTTCCCGTTGTGGCTGACGCTGGTGCCGCTGGCGCTGGGCATCGGTGCCTATTGGCTGGTGTGGAGCGGCTTCCGCGACCGCTTCGCCGATGACATTCGCGCCGTGCTGCCCGCCGCGACGACCGAAATCAGCGGCTTCCCCTACCGGATCGAGGACGAGATCAAGGCGCCGGCGCTGCGCCATGACAGCCCCGGCCTGCGCGCCACTGCAAGTGCCGAGGTGGCGGTGCTCAACCGCGGCCCGTGGCAGCCCGACCTGACGGTGCTGGCGTTCAAGCAACCGCGCTTTGCCGTCGCGGTGCCGCCGCTCGCCGGCGCCAGTATTGCGCTGTCGGCGCCGCTTGGCAGTGCCAGCCTCCGGCTCGACGGCAAGCGCTTGGCGCGTCTGTCGACGCACTTCGACAACGCAACGCTCACCATCGGCCTGCTGCCGGTGCCGCTGACCGCCGACAGCTTCGAACTCCACCTGCGCGAGATGGCACCCGCCAAATCCGAAGGCGCCGCCCCCACCGCCGCCCCCGTCGCGCAATTCGTGCTCAAGGGCGCTGGCGCCAAACTCGGCGGTGGCGACCCGCTGCAGCTGACCGCCGATTTCAACGCCACCGGCAGCGCGCTGGTGCGCAGTTATGCCGGCTGGGCGCAGCGCGGCACGCTCGAACTGACCGCACTGACGCTGACCGACGCCACCGGCGAAGTACTGACCGCCAGCGGCAGTGCGGTCCCGCAAGGTGGCCGTCTGGCGCTTGCCGGCACGTTGACCACGGTTTGCCCGCACATGCTGCGTGCCGCGTTCACCGGCACCCCCGCCCCGCCCGAAAAGCGCCTGCGCGTCGCGGTGCGGATGCCGGTGACGGTGCAAGGCGGCGTGGTGACGCTGGGTGAACCGCCGGTCGGCTGGGAGACACGCCCGGTGCGCGGCCAACTGCCGCCGTGCCCGGTGCTGCGGCGCTAAATCGACCCTCACTCAACCCACTTGATCCTCCCCTGCAAGGGGAGGGGGACCATGCCCTTCGCATGGTGGAGGGGTGGCGGCGGCTTTAGCGGCGGTAACTTCCGAAGTCGCGCTTTGCCCCTCCACCGCCA
>CALDHQ010000198.1 GCA_937894055.1 uncultured Polymorphobacter sp. | reverse complement strand
AAGGTCGTCACCGAAGCCGCCAAGCGCCACATCGCCATCAACGCGCACGAGCCGATCAAGGACACCGGGCTGCGCCGCACCTACCCGAACTGGGTGAGCCGCGAAGGCGCGCGCGGCATGGAATACAACGCCTGGGGCGCGCCGCCGAACCCGCCCGAACATGAATCGGTGCTGGTGTTCACGCGCATGCTCGGCGGGCCGATGGATTTCACACCCGGCGTGCTGTCGCTGACCGGCAAGCACGGCCAGCAGATCCAGTCGACCGAGGCGAAGCAACTGGCGCTTTATGTCGTGCTCTATTCGCCCATTCAAATGGCCGCCGATCTACCTGAAAACTATGCGAAGTATCCGCGCTCGTTCCAGTTCATCAAGGACGTCCCCACTGATTGGTCGCATACGCGCGTGCTGAACGGCGAAGTGGGCGACTATGTCACGATCGCCCGCAAGGACCGCGCCAGCGACAATTGGTACCTCGGTGCCGTCGGTGACGAACAAGCGCGCACCAGCACGGTCAAGCTCGACTTCCTCGACCCCGGCCGCAGCTACACCGCGCAAATCTACCGCGACGGTGACGGTGCCGATTGGAAGACCAACCCGCACGCGGTCGCCTATGAAACACGCAAGGTGACCAGTGCCGACAGCTTGACGCTGGCACTGGCACCCGGCGGCGGCCAGGCCATTCGCTTCGTCGCGGGACCACGCAAATGATGCGCATGATGCTAGCGCTGTTATTACTTTTCGCAGCGCCCGCGCTGGCGGCACCACCTGTATCGGGCACGATCATCGAAATTCCCGAATTCGCGTCGAAGTACGTCAAGCCGCGTCATGTCAGCATCTGGCTGCCGCCGGGCTACAGCGCGCAAGGCAAGCCGGTGCGCGTGCTCTACATGCACGACGGGCAGAACATCTTTGACGGTGCCAACGCCTATGGCGGCAACGAATGGGGCGTCGACGAAGCGGTGACCAAGCTGCTCGGCGAACACAAATTGCCGCCGATGATCGTCGTCGGCGTGTGGAATACCGACAAACGCTACGAAGAATATTTCCCGCAGAAGCTGGCGCAATATCTGCCACCGGCGCTGCAAGCCAAGCTCGACGTCGCAGCCAAGGGCGGGTTGCAAGGTGACGCCTACCTCAAATTCCTTGTCCGCGAGCTCAAGCCCTATATCGACAGCCGCTACCGAACGTTGGCGGGGCCGGCCGATACTGCGGTCATGGGCTCATCGATGGGCGGGCTGATTTCAATCTATGCCATGGCCGAATATCCGCGCGTGTTTGGCCAGGCAGCAGCACTGTCGGTGCACTGGCCGCTGGTCGCGCCGTCCGATGCTGCCAACGCCGCCGGCGATGCCGATGCTGTCGCCAATGCGTTCACCCGCTACTTCGCCACCGCCAAATGGGCACCTGGCCGCAACCGGCTCTACATTGATCACGGCGACCAGGGCCTAGACCAATATTACCGGCCCTATAGCGCGCGCATCGAAGCCGAAATGCCGGCGCTCGGCTGGAGCGGCGACAGTTTCGTCAGCCGCACATGGCCGGGCACGACACATAACGAGGTGAGCTGGCGCGAACGGCTGGATGTGCCGTTGTTGTTTTTGTTTGGAGAGCGGTAGAGCCTCCGGCGGGCAGGGGCTTGCCCCTGCACCCATTAATTCGCGGTGCCGCGATCGCGGTGTGGCGTTTGGTGCGCGGACCCAATTCGTGGGTGCAGGGGC
>CALDHQ010000197.1 GCA_937894055.1 uncultured Polymorphobacter sp. | reverse complement strand
GGCGAAGACACTCTTTCCCTACACGACGCTCTTCCGATCTCGTGGTCTGCAGGGAAATCACCTCGCCCGCCGTGGTCAGGGCGCTGAGGAAGATTTTCAGGATACCGCCGATCATCAGGCCGATCAGGACCTCCTTGATCACGGCCCCGCCGAGGGCACTGCCGCTCTCCGGCACGGCCATGGCAGGCGCAATGACCGGGGTGAGCATCAGGGTCAGCAGGAAGGCAAAGGACAGCCTGATCCGCGGCGGGACCGAGGTGTCACCAATGCCGGGGATGAGCATGACCAGGGCGGCCAGCCGGGCAAAGATCAGCCCCGCGGCATAGACCTGGGCGGCTGTGGCGTAGGATTCCACCTACATGGCCGCGATGCGTGCGGCGATCGATCGCATGAAGCCGCTCATCAGGGCACCCATCAGCGGCAGGAAGACCAGCAGGGAGACAAAGATCGCCACGATCTTCGGGGCATAGACCAGGGTCTGCTCCTGGATCTGGGTCAGGGCCTGCAGCAGGCCGATGCCGACGCCCACCACCAGGCCCACCAGCAGGACCGGCGCGCACATCTGGATGGTGAGCCAGATGGCGTCCCGTCCGACGTCCAGAACCTCGGCGCCGCTCATCGAAAACCTCACTGGAAAACAGGGTGCGGCAGGACTCCGCCGACGCCTCCGTTTTCGCCGGTCATGGTTAACGAAAGGCTAGTTTCGTTAAGGCCTGGCCAGGGTCCGGGCCGCCTCTTCCACGGTCGGATCGCCAAACGGCACCACGGTTACGTCGAGAATATGGTTGGCGTGATCGTTGCGGCCCACCGGGAAGGTGGTCATGACGCCATCGATTCCAGGCCAATTGTGAAACAAGCTCCGCATGTGCCAATCGCAGGACCCCGCCACTCGACGGTCCAGCAGGCAGATTAGCTTGCGGCGATCGGTTGGCGGTGCGCTGGAAGCGCCATGGCCGTGCCGATCAAGGCTTCACGCGTGACGAGCCCGGCCAATTGCTCTTCGCTCCAGCCCTCGGATCCTGCCGGCCGCATCGGGATGACCATGTAGCGAGTCTCGGCGCTGGTTTCCCAAACCCGGATTGCAACCTCCTGCGGCAGCTCGAGGCCCAGTTCGCGGAGCACCGGGCGCGGCTCGCGGACCACGCGGGCGCGGTATTCGGGGCTTTTGTACCAGTCCGTCGGCAGGCCGAGCACGGGCCAGGCGGTGCACGAGCATTGCGTGCAGACGATCACGTTGTGCCGATCAGCCGTATCCTCGAGTGCCACGATATATTCGCCCTGCGGACCTTCATAACCGAGCTCCGCACAGGCGGCGGTCGCGTCGTCGAGCAGCCGCGCCCGGAACGCCGGGTCGGTCCATGCCCGTGCAACCACGCGCGCACCGTTTTCAGGTTTCCATGCTTCCGCGCCGAGATGGACCATGTGGTCGAACGTTTCAGCGGTCAGCAGGCCCTTGTCGATCAGGGCTGATTTGACCGCTGCTGCACGCGCCGCGATCGGTGCTGGTGCTTGCCGGCTCATGGCGCATCTCCTTCCAGATAACTGTCCCAAAGATCGACCACCACCGAGTCGCTGTCGTTACCATCGGCGCCCCATAGCTCACGCGCGGTAAACTCGACGTGGTATGTGTGTTCCTCCCGAAGCTCGCCGCCATGCGCGGAGGTGTCGGGGAAGGAAAACTTCGGTGCCACGCGCAACACCGTGCCCGACTTGCCGCGACAGAATTCCGGCGCGCGCGTGTGCCCCTTGCAACTGTACTGGCGCACCCACACCTGCTGGCCGACGCGGAAGCGTGCTTCGGGTTGCGGCGTGAACGCCGCCATCGGCGCGGCAGCAACTGGCAAGGCCAGCGGAAATACGCCGCCGGCGCGTGCTTCCAGATCGGCAAGATCGAGGACGCCCTGTTCGACCAGTAGGGTCGTGATCCCGGTCAGCATGCGCTCGTAATAGTGGACCGAAAGATAATGGCCCGGGGCCATCCGCTCGACCGAATGTCGATACTGGTCGGCATTGAAGCCCGGCTGCACCGAACCGGCGGCCATTAGCAAGGCGAATGCGGTTTCCTGCCACTCTTCATGGAACACCGGCTCGTCGGATTCGCGCGCAATCGGCCCGAACCCGTACATGCCGCCCAGATCGTGGATGCCGCGCATGGAAATCACTCCTCAGGGTGCGTTGTCGATTGTGGCGCGCCGGCTTGCCTCGCTGACACCAGTCTCAAGCACGTCATCCGCAAAGTCTGCCGGCGCGTGGCGCCCTAGTCGGCGTGGCCTAAGGGAAGGAAGGGGTTTAGCCCATTTATGGCCATCAAGCGACCTTCAGATTCAGACCAGGACATTCAGGCAATAGCCCGATCATAACGGTCTTGCCAAATACTAGTCAACTGACTAACATTAGTCGGTCGTATGTTTTTAGCGTCCACATCATGGCCGCATCCTGGAAGCCGTCGCCAATTCGTCAGACCCATCACCCGAAGGAATAACTCCATGTCCACGGATACCAACAAGGCCGTTGTCAGCGCATTTTATGCAGCGCTCGAGCGCGGCGATTTCGCCGCGCTTGGCCAGTATTGCCACAAGGATTTCATCTTCTACAGTCAGGTCGATACGCCAAAGCCGGGTATCGAAGGCTTCATTGCATCGGAGAAGTCGTTTTTCGATGAATGCGTCGATTGGAAGATGCCGATCCATCACATGGTGGCCGAAGGCGACAAGGTTGCCGCCTACCTTGTGTTCGAAGGCACCTATGCGCCGACCGGCAAGCATCTCCGCTTTTCCCTGCTGTTCCTGCTGACGTTTGAGAATGGCAAGATCATCGAAAAGCGCGCGCACTTCGACCCGCTGGAGATCGGCCAGCAGATGGGCGTGCAGTAACGCACGCATCGCGCCGCAAGGCACCCGGAACCTCGCGATCCCGGCAGGCGATTGACCCGCCACGGCAGCCCGGTCTACGCCTCCGGTGTGCCGGTGCCCGCTATGTCCGCGGGCTCAGCCGCCAAACCCTACTGCCTATAGGTGAAGCCATGACCGATCGTGCCCTGCATCCCGAAACCCTGGCGCTGCACGCCGGGTGGCGCGCCGATCCCGCGACGGGTTCGGTGGCTGTGCCGATCCACCAGACCACGTCGTATCAGTTCCGCGATACCGAACACGCCTCCGCGCTGTTCGCGCTGCAGGAGCTGGGCAACATCTATACGCGAATGATGAACCCGACGACCGATGTGCTGGAAAAGCGCGTGGCCGCGCTTGACGGCGGTGTCGCGGCGCTCGGCGTTGCGTCGGGGCAGGCAGCCTCCGCGTTGGCGCTGCAGACGCTCGCAAAGGCCGGCGACAATGTTGTCAGTTCCACCGCGCTTTATGGTGGCACCTGGAACCTGTTCGCCAACACCTTGCGCGATCAGGGCATCGACGTGCGGTTTGTCGATCCTGCCGATCCCGCCAACTTCGGCCGTGCCACGGATGAGCGGACGCGCGCTTATTATGCCGAGACCTTGCCCAATCCCAAACTGGAAGTCTTCCCGATCGCGGAAGTGGCAGCGATCGGGCGGGCGCTCGGCATCCCGCTGATCATGGACAACACCGCCGCGCCGTTGCTGTGCCGGCCGCTCGCGCATGGTGCCGCGGCGCTGGTCTATTCGGCGACCAAATATCTCGGTGGTCATGGCACATCGATCGGCGGGCTTATCGTCGACGGCGGCAACTTCGACTGGGCGGCTGCTGGCGACCGCCAGCCCGCACTCAACAGCCCGGACCCGTCGTACCACGGCGCGGTCTGGACGCAGGCGGTGCAAGCGCTTGGGCCCGTCGCCTATATCATGCGTGCCCGCACCGTGCTGCTGCGCGACCTCGGCGCGGCCATGTCACCGTTCAACGCGTTTCAGTTGCTGCAGGGCGTCGAAACGCTGCCGCTGCGCATGCCGCGTCACTGTGACAACGCAGCCAAGGTCGCCGACTGGCTGGCGCAGCGCGCGCAGGTGACGCGGGTCATCTATCCCAGCCAGCAGACCGGCGAAGTGCGTGCGCGCGCTGACCGCTATCTTGCTGGCGGCTACGGCGGGCTGGTCGGGTTCGAGCTTGCCGGCGGTGTCGAGGCCGGACGCAAATTCATCGACGGGCTGAAGCTGCTCTACCATGTTGCCAATATCGGCGACGCGCGCAGCCTGGCGATCCATCCGGCCTCCACGACGCACTCGCAGCTTGATGCGCAAGCGCAACTGGCGACCGGGGTTTCCCCCGGTTATGTGCGGCTGTCGATAGGTCTGGAGCACATCGACGACATCATCGCTGACCTCGACCAGGCGCTGACCGCCGCAGGCGCCTAGCGGCGGCCACTAGCCAGCCGCGCCGCATCGGGACTGGACCGCAGCCTTGCCATGGCGATGCAGCCCAGCACCGGGCCGATGGCGAGCATCGTGAAGGCGCCCGTCCAGCCCAGCGCGTCCGACACGGGCGCCACGAGCTGGATGCTCACTAGCGTCAGCAGAAAGCCCGCACAGGTCTGCAAGGTCAGCATGGTGCCCACCGATTCGGGGTCGCTGAGCTCGGCGATGCTCGCCGAAAACTGTGCAGAGTCGGCGATGATGGTGATGCCCCACACGACCGCGACTGCGATGACCAGAGCCGGCGGCGCACCGAGCAGCCAGCCCATCGCCGCCGCGCAGGTGCCGCTCGCGGCCATCGACGCGATGGTGACCGTCGTGCGTCCCCAGCGATCGGCACAGACGCCGCCAAGCCAGGCCCCGACCGCACCGGCCGCGATCGCCGCGAACGTGGCAAGTTCGGCAAGGCCATGGGCATCTTCAACGCCCGACAGCCGGAAGCTTGCCGCCAGAAACACCGCCAGCCAGGTCCACATGGCGTACAGTTCCCACATGTGACCCAGATAGCCGAGGTTGGCGAGCCGCAGTGCCGGGTTGCGCCAGGCTTGCGACACGCGGCCCGCATCAAGGCGCACCTGTCGCGGCACGTTCGGGCCGACGCCCGCCGTCAGAATGGCCAGTCCGCCGCACGCCGCCAGGCCGGCGGCCACCAGATAGATGACCCGCCAGTCGAGCTGGCCGAACGCCGCGAGCGCATGCGGGCTCGCCGAACCGAGAGTCAGCGCCCCGACCAGCAAGCCGACGAGCAGGCCGAGGTCGCCCTTCGCCCAAGTGGCGGCAAGACGCATGCCGATCGGGTAGACGCCTGCCAAGGCAATGCCGGTGAGAAACCGCAGCGCCAGGATGCTCGCACCCGTCGGTGGCAACACCGCCAGTGCCGCCGACGCAGCGGCGGCGCCGAAGGCCGCGAACATGAAGATGCGGCGCGGATCGAAGCGATCGGGGATGCCGAGCAGCGCACTGGCCAGCGTTCCGCAGACAAATCCCGCCTGCACGGCGCTGGTCAGCATTGCCGTCGCAAAGCCCGACAGCGGTGCGCTGCGGGCCAGCGCCGAGGCGACGGCGGCAGAGGCGAACCACACCGCCATGGCCGTGACCTGCGCGAACAGGATGACGGCGATGGACGGCCATTTGGCGGCCAGTCCGCCATGCCAGGCCCGCGCTGCCGGCGGCATGTCAGCATTGCCGCGGCTCAATGGCGGTCCCCCCTCAATCTCGCTGGCCATCAGTCCGGCTGCTGACCCCACATCCGCCGGCTTGCAGCGGCCGGATGATGGTCCGCAAGTCGCGGACCGCGCCCGAACAGCTTTTCACGATAGGTGCCCGGTGCATAGTCCTTCTTCAACAGGCCGCGGCGTTGCAGTTCGGGCACCAGGTGTTCGACCACGTCGACGAATGTCTCGGGCATGACGGCATAGGCGAGATTGAAGCCGTCGAGATCGGCCATCTCCGCCCAGGCTTCGAGCTGGTCGGCAATGCGCTGCGGCCCGCCCACCAGAACCGGCCCGCCGCCGCCCAGCGCCACCGCACGCCCGATGCTTTCGACGTCTTGATGCGCGCTGCTGCCACCGGCAGTGAAGGCGGCTGCGGCGCCCTCGATGGCGTTGCTGGTGGCGGCAGTGGCGTTGATAAGCTCGGGCTTGGCAAAGTCGATGCCGGTCCACCCGCCCATCAGCGCCAAGGCCCCCGATGAGCTCGCATATTGCTTATAGTCTGCGAATCTCGCTTCGGCTTCGGCATCGGTTGCGGCGGTGATGACCGTCACCAGCGCGAACACCAGGACTTCCGAACGATCGCGGCCGGCTTCTGCAGCCAGGGCGCGCAACTTGGCCACATCGGCGGCCATCTTGTTTTGCGAATTGCCGCCGACAAACACGCATTCGGCATGGCGCGCGGCGAAGGCCGTGCCTTTTGATGAAGAGCCGGCTTGATACAGGACGGGTGTGCGCTGCGGCGACGGTTCGCACAGGTGCACGCCGTCGACATGGAAATATTCGCCGTCATGGACAATCCGGTGCACCTTGGCGGGATCGGTAAAGACCCCGGCCGCGCGGTCGCAGCGTCGCGCGTCGTCCTCCCAGCTGCCTTCCCAGAAGCCGTACTGGATCGCCATGAACTCCTCGGCGATGTCGTAGCGGATGTCGTGCGTGACCTGCTTGCCGGCGCCTGCGCCCTTGGCACCACTGTCGAGATAGCCGGTCACGATGTTCCAGCCAATCCGGCCATCGGTCATGTGGTCGAGCGTCGACATGCGGCGCGCGAACGGCAGCGGCGGCTCATGCGACAGGTTGACGGTGGCGGCGAAGGCCAGATGCTGCGTCGCCTCGGCCATTGGCGGGATGATCAGCAGCGGATCGTTGGTCGGCACCTGCACGGCCTCGCGCAGCGCCGTGTCGGGGCTGCCGCCATAGACGTCATAGACGCCGACCACGTCCGCCAGAAACAGGCCGTCGAACCTGCCGCGCTCGAGCAGTTTCGCCAGTTCGACCCAATGGCTGGTGTGCTTGTAGTTCGGCGACTGGTCGCGGGGATGCCGCCACAGACCCTGGGATTGATGCCCGACGCAGTTCATCGCAAAGGCGTTCAGACGAAGTTCGCGGGCCATGTCGTTCTCCTCGATTGTCGAAGATTTGGCATGATGCTCAATATTAGTCAACTGACCAATATATGCCTTACAAGGGCTCCATGCGGTGGCGGATCCGTCTGCGGGCGAAGTGAAACGCAAAGGGGCGGATTTGGCCGAAAGTTGTGCTACGCAGTGGCATGACCAAGCCAACTGAACCCGCAAACCCGATGATCGGCGCCTGGCGCTTGAGTAATCGCGAAGGCTCGGCCCGGTATCAGACAGGCCGCGACCGAGTGGCGCAGATTATCGAGGTTGCGCTCGAGATCATCCTCGAAAGCGGCTACCAGGCCCTGACGCTGCGCGAGGTGGCACGGCGCTGCAAGGTGCAGATCGGCGCGATCAGCCATTATTACAAAAGCCGCAGCGTTCTGCTGCAGGATGTCATTAATTCGGTGATGGTGCCCTTTTCCGAGAACTTCCGGGCGATCGAGCATGCGCCCGACGCCACGCCCGAACAAAAGCTTGAGCGCATCATCCGGTACCTGCTTGAAGATATCCAGAGCCGCCGGACAACACGGCTGTTCCCGCATCTTTGGGTGCTGGCCAATCATGACGACTTCGTCGCCAAGGCAGTCGACAGCATCTACATTCTAGAGCGCGCGACATTCACCAAGCTGATCGCCGAGATCAACCCGGCTCTAAATGCCGCCGAACGTGAAGGACTGGCGGTCTTTCTGTCATCTGCGGTCGCCGGTTCGACGATGTTTATCGGCTATGAAAAGCCTTGGGGCCAGTACTTGCCGCTTTATAGCGCCATCGCCTGCCGGGCGATCGTCGAGCTGGTCCGCACTATCTCGCCGGAGCAACTTCAAGCCTATGGCTGGCAACGTTCGAACATCGGCCCTGACTGGAGGCCGCCGACATTGTTGCAACCCGAGGAGTATGACGCTCTCATCGCCGGTGCCCTCGCGCTCCGAACGCCCGCGGCAGGCTAGATCGTCACAGTGTGCAGGTCTCGCCGTCCTCGGGAACAAGGACGCGGTCGCTGAGCTGCTGCGCCGTGAGGTATGCCCGCAGGTCGCGCCGCGTCGCGACCCCGTGGTTCACCGCCTCAAAGTGGCTGGCAATGATCGTCGCCGCGGGCGCTGCCTCGCACACCGCGCGCACCTCTTCAGCGTTCATGATAATGTTGCCCAGCCCCGGCACCTGAGCATCGCCGGCATTCAGGATGATGACCTCAGGACGGTAGGTGGCAATATTGGCCGCTACATAGTCGTTCCAGACCGTATCACCGGCAAGGTAGAGTGTCTTTTCATCAGGGTGACTGAAGACAACGCCGCAGACTTCCTGCAGCCCGTCATAGGCGAATTGCAGCGCCGTGTCTGAACCGTGCTGACCGGGCACCTTGCGCAGCTTCACACCCTGAAACTCCGGATTGCCTGTAAGCACGCGCACGTCGCCGAACGCCTTGCCCTGGACGTGATGCACTCCGCCATCCTCCAGCGACACATAGCCCGCCTGCCTGATCAACGCCCTGTCGCTGAAATGCTGCGTGAATATGGGCAGGTCTGCCGGAATGGCCACGGCCGCGGCCTGGTCCCAATGGTCGGTGTGGACGTGGGTGACGATCACCGCGTCAACATTGAGGATCTGCTCCATGGACGTCGCCAGCGCCACAGTCGGATTGCGCAGATGCTCGTTGGCCGTGCCGGCAAAGCCGGGCATCGATTCTTTCGCGGCCAGCATCGGGTCGACGAGAAACCGGACGCCGCCAAATTCTATCACCAGCGTCGCGTTGCGAATTTGCGTTATCTTCATGCGTTGATCCTCAAGAGCGGAAAAACCCGCAAGCGCGCCCGGCGTGATGAATCCACCACCCTTGCTTGCGCTCGTCGCCCATATCCGCACCTTGCTTCTCGTCTAAAAATTAGTCAATTGAATAATATTGGTCATGAAGACTGGTTTTATGCGGAACGGGTGGAGACGGCAGTGAGCGACGAGACAACAGCGGCCCGGGCGATTGAGCATGTCGACGTTCTGGTCGTAGGCGCCGGCATATCCGGCATCGCGGCGGCCTATGCCCTCAACCGCGGGCCAATGCGTAGCTTTGCCGTCATCGACGCCATGGACGGCCATGGCGGCACTTGGCGACTGCACCGCTACCCGGGTGTCCGGTCGGACAGCGACCTGTTTACCTACGGATTCCACTTCAAGCCGTGGGGTGGCGCTCCCATCGCCAGCGGTGACCAGATACTTGATTATCTGGGAGAGGCCATAGAAGAGAACGGCCTTGCATCTCACATCCGCTACAACACGCGGATGAAGAGTGCGGACTGGGATAGCCGGCGAAAGCTTTGGCGTATCAAGGGCAAGCGCGGTTCCCATGGTGAGCCATTCGAGATGACCTGCGGCTTTCTGTGGATGTGCCAGGGCTATTATCGGCATGACCAGGGCTTCACGCCGGACTGGCCCGGCATGTCCGACTTTAAAGGCAGGATCGTTCACCCCCAGACCTGGCCGGATGAGCTCGATTTGTCCGGCAAGCGCATCGTGGTGATCGGATCAGGCGCGACAGCGGTAACGCTGGTTCCGGCGCTCGCCGGGGCGTGTGCGCACGTCACCATGCTGCAACGCTCGCCGACCTATTTCGATGTGCGGGAGAACCGCG
>CALDHQ010000196.1 GCA_937894055.1 uncultured Polymorphobacter sp. | reverse complement strand
ACGTGTGCTCTTCCGATCTCATCGACCTGTCGGCGCCCGGCGTCATCGCCTCGGCCAACATCGGCGGCATCGGCAGCAAGTCGCGGCAAAGCTGGATCGTCAAACTCGCATCGTTCGAAATCGGCGGCGAGGCGATCCGCAACACGCCGATCCGCGTCATCGACGAATCGAACAAGCGGCTCAATGCCGACGTCATTCTGGGCGCCGACTTCTTCCTGGCGCACCATATCCTCGTCGCGGGCAGCCAGCGGCGCATCTATCTGACCTACAACGGCGGGCCGGTGTTCTCGCTGTCCACCGACGGCGAAACCGGCAAGACCGTCACGCGCGCCGTAAACGCCGGCGGGGCCGATGCAGCCGCCGCGCCCGCCGAGGCCGACGAATTTGCCCGGCGCGGCGCCGCACGGCTAGCGCGCGGCGACAGCGCTGCAGCCATCGCCGATTTCAACGAAGCGATCCGCCTCGATCCCGAACAGGCGGCGTATTTCCGCGACCGTGCCCGCGCCCATGAAGCCGGCGGCGATCTTGTGGCAGCAGCGCGCGACATCGATGCGGCGATTGCGCTGGCCCCCGATGACGCGCAGCTGCGCATCGTGCGCGCCGAAATCCGCTACGATCAGCACGACCGTGCCGGCGCGCTCGCCGATGCCGAGGCTGCGGCGGCAAGCGCCCCTGCCGGCGCGCTCGACAATATGGACCTCGTGATGCTGTTCGAACGGCTGGAACAGCCGCGCCGCGCCGTCGCGCTGCTTGACCCGATGATTGCGCTGCACCCGGCCGACCCCAAACTCGGCAGCCTGTACAATTCGCGGTGCTGGGCGCGCGGGCTGGCGAATATCGAACTCGACAAGGCGATGGCGGATTGCGAAGCGTCCATCCGCAAGCAGGGGCCGGGTCGGCACAATCTCGACAGCCGCGCGCTGGTCCATCTGCGCCAGCGCGACTATGCCGCCGCGATTGCCGATTATGACGCCGCGCTCAAACTCGATCCCGACGCCGCGAGTTCGCTGTATCTGCGCGGCTGGACGCACCGTGCCGCCGGCGATGCCGCTCGCGGTGCCGCCGACATGGCGGCAGCGCGCCGGATCAACCCCGATGTGGCGAGCCGCTACAAGCCCTATGGCCTTGGCGAATAGTCCGGCAGCGGCACACCGCTTGAAGCCACAAACGCGCACCCCATATTCGTTGCTGCGACTGGGTTCGCGAGGAGTGTTTCGCATCGATGGCTGCAGCTGCTGCCCGTAGCTTTGACCAATTCACCACGGCGTTGCCGCAGCTCGGCAATGACCCCGCCGCCGTGCGCAAGCGCGTCGAGATGCTCGAGCTGGTGCTCGACCGTGCGCTGATCATTCCCGGCACGCAAATGCGCTTTGGCCTCGATTCGGTCATCGGTCTGGTGCCTGGTGTCGGCGATATCATCAGCGGGTTGATGGGTGCCTACATCATCTGGGAAGCGCGCAACCTCAAAATGTCGAAATGGACGTTGTGGCGCATGGCGGGCACCGTCGGTATCGACACCGCGCTCGGTGCAATTCCGTTCGTTGGTGACCTGTTCGACGTGGCGTTCCGGTCGAACACGCGCAACCTGCGGCTGATCAAGCGCCACCTCGATCGCCATCATCCGGCAAGCGCCACCATCAACGCCTGAAGCCAAGCCGGTTGCGCCGCCGCGTCGGGGCTGCGATGACGGGCGGCGATGGACAATCTGCACCCTATTGTTGCGCTGGCATTGTCGCTCGGAATCGGGCTGATCATCGGTACCGAACGCGGCTGGCAGCTCCGTGACGAGCCGTCGGGCGGCCGCATCGCCGGCATCCGGACCTATGCCGTCATCGGACTGATCGGCGGCATCATCGGGTTGCTCGCCGCGCCGATGCTGCCGGCCGCGCCGTTGCGCTGGGTTGCCGTCGCGGCGGCAGCGGGTGTCGTTGCGGCGCTGGTGCTCGGCTATCGCGCCCGGCTCAAGCAAACTGCCAGCGTTTCGGCGACGGGCACGCTGGTGTCTATCCTGACCTTGCTGCTCGGGCTGCTGGCAACGACCGGCTATGCCACGGCTGCGGTGGTCATGGGTGGTATCGTGACACTGCTGCTATCGCTGCGCGACACGCTGCACGGCTGGCTGCGCGCGCTGGGGCCGCGGGACATGCGCGCTGCCGTTCAGTACATAGTTATCGTCTGCGTCATCTGGCCGTTGCTGCCCGACCGCGCCTTCGGGCCGTATGACGCCTGGAATTTGCGGACGCTGTGGCTGGTCGTGGTGTTCGTCACCGGGCTGTCATTCGCCGGCTATGTCGCCAGCAAGCGGCTCGGCACGACGCGCGGCACGGTGGCCGCCGCCGCGATCGGCGCCACTTACTCCTCGACCGCGGTCAGCGCCGAGCTGGCGCGGCGGTTGCGCGATCCAACCGAAACCGTCGACATCCTGCGCGCCGGCATCGCCGCTGCGACCGCGGTGATGGCGCTGCGCGTCATCGTACTGGCGGGCGTGCTGGTTCCGGTGGCGCGACTGTCGTTTGCGGCGATCATGGCGCCCGCCGCGCTGTTTGCCTGTGTCTATGCGCTGGTGTCGGCACGCCACGCCGACGCGCAGGACGGCAAGCCAATGCCGGCGCGCAACCCGTTCGATTTCTGGCCAGCGGTGGGCTTCGCCGCACTCGTCGCCGCGGTCATCCTGCTGTCGCGCTGGGCCATCGACCGCTACGGCGGCACCGGGCTGACCACTGTCGTCGCGCTCACCGGGCTGTACGACGTCGATGCGGCGATCATCATGCTCGGCAGCTTGCCGGCGACAACGATGCCGGCGCGCAACTTTGGGCTGCTGCTGGCGCTGCCGATCCTGATCAATACGCTGTGGAAAGCCACGATCGTGGTGACGCTCGGCGGCTGGGCGCAGGGCTGGCGCGCGGCGATTCCGTTGTTCGGCGTGGCGGTGCTGCTTGCCGCGACGATTGCATTGGTCTGGATGCAATAGCCGAGACCGGGTGCCGATTGACGCCGCAGCGGCCTTCTGTGCACCTTGGCTGACCGGTATTTCAATGGGGGCAAGCATGATGTTCAACGCGGATCGGACGACGGGCTGGCGCCGTGCTCTCATCGTCGCGTTGCTCGCTTGCGCCGCGCAGGCTGCTGCCGCCGCGCCGGGTTTCGTACCGCCGACCGCTGCCGAGCGCGCCGCCGCGATGCCGGCGAACTACCCGCAACTGGTCAAGCTGTTTGACGACTGGCGCGCCTTCGCGCAGCCGACCGTCACCAACGGCGTTGCCGACTATAGCGCCGCCGCGATGGCGCGCCAGGCCGCCGCCTTGCCAGCCTATCGCACCCGGCTAGCAGCCATCGACCAGGCCGGCTGGCCCGAAACGGCACGTGTCGATGCGCGCTTTATCGCCGCCGAAATGAACGGCCTCGACTTCTTCCAGCGCGTCCTCAAGCCCTGGGCGCGCGACCCGTCCTTTTATGCCAACATCTTCGCCGAATGGAGCGACGTGCCCGCGCACGAAGGCCCCAGCGCCGCGCCGAACATCAATCTCTACGACTATAGCTACCCGCTCAACGCCGCCGATGCGCGCCAGCTGACCGCCGCACTGGCCGCGGTGCCCGCCAACCTAGCGGCGGCGCGCGTCAACCTCGCCGGCAGCAATGCCGCCGACCTGTGGCGCTACGGCGACCGGGCCTTCCATGAACAGAGCGCGGTGCTCGACGCCTTCGCCAAGGGCACGCTGGTGCTCAACACGCTGCAGGGCCGGCGTCCGGCGTCGATGGCAGGTGGTGGTCCCGAGCTGGCGCGCGCGGTGGCCAATGCGAAGGCCGCGACCGATGACTTCGCCACCTGGGTCGCCGCGCAGGCACCCACCAAGACCGGCCCGTCGGGCGTCGGCAAGGACAATTACAACTGGTATGTCGCCAACGTCGAACTGTTGCCGTGGGACTGGGACCAACAGGTCACGCTGCTGCGCCGCGAGCTCGACCGCTCGATTGCCTCGCTGCGACTCGAAGAAGTCCGCAACCGCGACGTGCCGGCGGTGGTGCCGCTGACCGACCCGGCGGCGTTCCGCGCCCAAATCGACGCCAAATCGGCGCGGCTGAGCAGCTTTCTGGCGGCTGCCGGGCTCATCCCCGATACCGAGTGGGCGCGCGCCGCGATTGCCGCGCAGCAGCTCGACTATGCCGCGCCGGGTCAGCGCAACTTCTTCGCGCATGTGACCGCGCAGGACCCGATGCCATTGAAGTCACATATGACGCACTGGATTGATCTGGCGCGGATGCAGGTCGCGCCCAACGCCAGCCCGATCCGTCGCACGCCGCCGCTGTTCAACATCTACGCCAACCGCTCCGAAGGCTTTGCGACCGCGTTCGAGGAAATTGCCATGCAGGTCGGGCTGTATGACGATGTCCCGCACGGGCGCGAACTGGTGTGGATCATGCTCGCCAATCGTGCCGCGCGCGGGCTGGCCTCGCTCTATGTCCAGTCGAACGAAATGGACCTGGCGCAAGCCGGGCGCTTCCATGCCGAATGGACGCCGCGCGGCTGGTCGGACCCCAACAGCAAGCTCGTCGGGTTCGAACAGCTGCTCTATCTGCGCCAGCCCGGCTACGGCCCGAGCTATGTCACCGGCAAGCTGCAGCTCGACCGGCTGATGGCGGATGTCTCGCACGCCGACGAGCAGGCGGGTAAGCCGTTCGTGATGAAGGATTTCATGGCGCAGGTGATGGCGTCGGGCATTATCCCGGTTGCGCTTATCGAGGACGAGATGCTGCCGCCGAAGCGTTAGGCGCCAGCGCGCAGACCAGCACCACCGTCGCGGCATTGACCGCCATCGCCAGCAGGCCGTGCTCCCAACCGGGGAAATGCGCCGACCAGAATGCATCGGCGGCGGGCAGCAGCAGCGCGGCGTAGCCGACGACAATCCCCGCCAGCACGCCCGCCGCATTGGCGCGCGGCCACAGGAACGCGAAGAACACGCCGGGCGCGAGCATGCCGATCGCCGCATAGGCCGACAGCCCGATTTCGACGAGCGACTTCGACCCGCCGAGCGCCAGCCACACCGCCGCACCGGCAAAGCCGACCATCGCCAGCCGCGACACCAACAGCAGCGCGCGCCCGTCCATCGCCGGCCGCAGCGGTAGCACGACGTTGCGGCCGAAAATCGTCCCGGCGGTCAGCAGCAGCACCGACCCCGGCACCAGCGCCAGCAGGCATGCGGTGCCGGCGAACAGCCCGGTCACCCACGCCGGATAATGCGCGACGACGAAGCTTGGCAGCACCGCATTGGTGTCACCATCCGGCGGCGCCACCCCCGCCAGCAGCGCCGCGAAACCGAGCGCAATTATGAAGAAGTACGACAGCGAATAGATCGGCTGCCAGATGGCGTTGCGGCGGATCGTCTCGGCACTGTCGGCCGAAAAGCACAGCTGGAACAGGTGCGGCAGGATCCAGTTGCCGAGCGCGACGTTGAGCGCCGAAGTCATCAGCCAGACATTGGTCAGCCCGGCGTCGGGCTGGCGGCCGGGGAAGCTGCCGATGCCGGGGAAGGCGGCTTCGGCCTGCGTATAGACATCGAACAGCGACGTCGCGCCGACCTTGCTGGCAACCGTGACGCACAGTCCGACGACGATGACCACCATCAGCACGTCCTTGACGCCCGCTGCGAACGCTGCCGAGCGCAAACCGGCAGTGAACACGAACGCCAGCATCACCGCCGCGGCAATCAGCGCCGCCGCCAGTGGCGCCACCTGCGGCCCGAGCGTCAGCCGCACGATCAGCCCGAGCGCGACGATCTGGATCTGCACATAGATGACCAGCGCAGCGATGCCCGCCACCGCGACCACCACGCCGAGCAAGCGGCTTTGATAATGGTCAGCGAAGAAATCCGCCTGCGTCAGCAAATTGCGCGCGCGCCCCGCCGCCCAGATGCGCGGCATCAGCCAATAGCCGAGCGTCGCCGACAGCGACACCGAGGTCAGCGCCAGATAGGCGGGCGCCCCGTAAGCCCAGGCATAGCCCGAAATGCCGAGCACCGCGAAGGTCGTGTAGACCTCGCCGGCATTGAGGAACCAGAAGATCAGCATCCCGAAGCGCCGCCCGCCGATCGCCCATTCGGTGACGTTGACGGCGCGTGCCTGCTGCCGCCCATAGAGCAGCGCGCCGGCGACGGTGCCGAGCACGACGGCGAGCGCCAGCGCCAGGATCATCGCCGCGCCGCGCGCTTGTCGAGGGCGTGGACCAGCGCGATGACCAATGACGCGAACACCACGCCCGCGAGTTGCCAGACCAGCGCGAACGGCAGGCCGAGCGGCCGCCACGCGACATCATTGGCGAACGGCACCAGCGCCACCTGCCAGACGAACGGCAACACCAGCAGCCAGCGGTGCATCAGCGCGCGCTCCACTGCGCGACGCTGGCCTCGAGCACCGCGAGCGGCACCGGCCCCGACAGCAACACCAGATCGTGGAAATCCTGCATCCGGAAGCGCGACCCCATCGCCACTTGCGCCGCCGAACGCGCCGCCAGGATGCGGTTGGCGCCGACCTTGAAGCTGCACGCCTGCCCCGGATAGACGCTGTAGCGCACGACTTCGCGCGTGGTGGAGTCGACCTGCTCGCCGGCATTTTCGACCATCCACGCCACCGCCTGCGGCAGCGTCCAGCGCTTGTAGTGAATGCCAGTATCGACAACGATGCGCGCCGCGCGGAACAGCTGCGACTGCAGCGCGCCGATGCGGCCATAGGGGTCATTGTCGAACACCCCGAGTTCATCGGCGACTTGCTGCGCGTACAGCCCCCAGCCTTCGGTCCACGCCGAAAAGCGCACGATGCGGCGGAACAGCGACAGGTCGCCCGCCGTCGCCAGCACGCTCGCCTGAAAGTGATGGCCGGGCACCGCTTCATGGTGCGTCAGCGTCGGCAGTCGCCACAGCGGATGCTCGCCGGGGTTGCCGAGGTTGAGCGAATAGACGCCCGGCGCGCCATTGGCGCCCTCGCTGTAAAAGGCGCCGGGCGAGCCGGCTTCGATGGCAATCGGCGTGCGCTGGACGATCAGCGGCGCCACCGTGGTGTTGCCGAACGCCTGCGGCAGGCGCGCGGTGACATCGGCAATCGCCGCCTTTGCCGCCGCCATCAGTTGTGCACGGCCGGCGTCATCATTGCTGACGCGGAAGCGCGGGTCATCGTCGAGCGCTTTGATGCGCGCGGCCATCGACCCCTGTGTCAGCCCCTGTTTGCGCAGCAGCGCGTCGATTTCGGCGCTGAGTGCCGCGCATTGCGCCAGCCCGTCGCGGTGCAGCGCTTCGGGGGAAATGTCGGCGGTGGTGTTGGCGCGCAGTGCGGCGGCGTAATAGGCATCGCCGTCGGGCAGGTGCCAGACGCCGGCGATATCGACGGCGCGCGGCGCCACCGCCATCAGCGCCGCCATCTGGCGGTCGAGCGCCGGGGCAATCTGGTTGCGGAATATCGCCACCGCCTGCGCCGACATGTCGGGCAGGCCGGCCGCCTTGGCGCGCACCAGCGCCGGCGCAATCAGCGCCGACTCGAGCGGCGGCCCGTCACGTAGCGCGCGCATTTGCGACAGCGTGCGCGACAGCACGAAATCGGGCGGGATGACGCCCAGCCCCGCGTCATGCGCAATGCGCGCGGTCTCCTGGTCGAGCGCCACCGCCAGCGCCGCCAGCCGCGCCAGCCAGTCGGCGGCGTCGGTGCGGGTGGCGAGCGGCGCGCGCGAGCCGATGAATTCGGGCAGCCAGTAATAGGCGCCGTTCATCTGGCTGACGACATAGGGGCTGGGGCGCAGGTTGATATCGACATAGCCCGGCCGCGCCAGCAGATCGGCGAGCGTGTCGCAGACGAATACCGCAACCTGCTGGTCGAGCCGCGCCGCTGCACCCAGCTGCGCGACATCGACACGCGCCAGCAGCGCGCGCGCCTGTTCGACACCGGCACGATCGGTGGCGCGCGCCGCGAGCGACCGGTCATCGAGCCGCGCCCGCAGCCCGGCATTGGCGCCGACATCGAAACCGAAGCCAGTCGCTTCCTCGGGCGAGCGGCGCAGGAAGGTTTCGGCGAAATGCTGGAGCAGCGCGGCATGCGCGGCGTCGGCGCTGGTCGTGGCGCGCGCCGGCAGCCCGGTCAGCGCCAGCGCCGCGGCACCTGCGGCAAATGCGCGGCGGCTCAGCATCATGCCTGCGTCCATAATATCCCCTGTCCCGCCGCGAAAACGCCCGCCGCACGCTTTCACCGTTGCCATTGCCGCCGATGCTTAGCAACAGTGCGGCAGCGGCCGGGAGACTTACGTGCAAATCAACGACTTCGCCGACATTTCGCGCCGTGCCACCTTGGCGCTGCTTGCTGTGCTCGCCGCGCCGTTGCGCGCTGCACCCGGCGACGCCTCGGCACGGCTGCGCGCGCTGTTCGACGCCAGCGCCGCGGCCGAAGCGGCGCTCGACCCGCTCGGCGAACCCGGTGAACGCCGCGTGCCGGTGTTCGTCGATCCGCTCAGCGCCAGCTATGCCGCACGCTTGGAATCCGACAAGCGCCGCGAACTTGCCGAGTTGCGCAGCATCGACCGCGCCGCGCTCGGCCCCGTCGACCGCATCGCCTATGACGTTTTCGCCTATCGCACCGCGCAGACGCTGGCGCTGTTCGATGACGGGCTATTCACCATCCAGCGCCAGGTCGCGCTCAACCCGTCGTTCGGGCTGCAGGTCGAACTGCCCGACTTTGTCGCCGGTGCCGGTGCGCCGTTCGCCACCGTGGCCGACTATGAGGCCGGGCTTGAGCGGCTGCGCGGCTTTGCCGGCTATATGGACATGACCATCGTGCGGCTGCGCGAGGGGCTGGCGGCGGGGCATGTCCAGCCGCGCATCATCGTCGACAATATCCTTCGCCAAGTCGATGCCATACTGGCGCTGCCACCGACCGCGACGCCGTTCTACGCCGCGATCAAGCGCATGCCGCCGACACTGCCCGCCGCCGACCGCGAACGGCTCAGCGTCGCCTATGAAGACATCACCGCCACCGTCGTGCTGCCCGCCTATGCGCGCTGGAAGACCTTCCTGACCGACACCTACCGCCCGCGCGCCCCCGAAGCGCCGGGGCGGTCGGCGATGAAGGACGGCGCGCGACTCTACGCCGCCGAACTGGCGCGCCACACCACAACGACAATGTCGGCGAGCGAAATCCACGCACTTGGGCTGGCCGAAGTCGCGCGCATCCGTGCCGAAATGGAGGCGGTGCGCGTTGGGCTGGGGTTCGACGGCGACCTCAAGGCGCTGTTCGCCTATGTCCGCAGCGACCCCAAATTCTACTGCAAGTCCGAAGCCGAACTGCTCGGTCGCTTCGCCGCCATCGAAGCGCGCATCTGGCAAGGCATGCCGGCACTGTTCCGCGACCGGCCGGGCGCGCCGTTCCGCGTCGCAGCGCTGCCGACGCTCGGCGGCGCACGCGGCACTGGTTACTATAAGCCCGGCCCGCCCGACGGCGTTTCGCCAGGCACGCTGTATTTCAACATGGCGATGCTCGATACGCGGCCGATCCCGACGCTGGAGACGCTGACGCTGCACGAAGGCATC
>CALDHQ010000195.1 GCA_937894055.1 uncultured Polymorphobacter sp. | reverse complement strand
GGCGACAATGCACCGACGGGGGGCTTGGCGGGAATGGCTGCGGACGCCAGTTTCGGCGCGACCTTGTCGGCGGCCTGGTCGCGGTCGGTGCGCTTGCCCGGCAGCACGGTGAGCTCAAAGCTGCCGCCGCTGAGCCAGGTGCGCGCTGCCGCCGCGACGGCTTCGGGCGTGGCATCGGCGTAGCGCGCCAGTTCGGTGCGGTAGAAATCGGGGTCGCCGGTGTAGAGCTCGCCTTCGGCCAGCGTTGCCGCCTGGCCGCTGGCGGCCTCCAAACTGCGCACTGTGCCGGCCACCGCGCGCGTTGCGACGCGCTGGACTTCATCGGCGGTCGGGCCGGTTTTCAGGAAATCGTTCAGCACGGCATCGAAGCGCGCCGCGACCGTGGCGGGATCGGCGCCGGGTTTGACGTCGATCTGGAACTCCAGCAGCGAGACTTTTTCAAACGCCTGTACGCCGCCGCTGACGCCGACCGCGAGCTGGTCGCGGCGCACCAGTTCATTATAGGCGCGCGACGAGCTGCCGCCGGCGATAATCGTCGCGGCGACATCGAGCAGCGGCGTCACCGCATCGGCGCGGCCGGGCACGGCAAAGGCGCGGGTGATGCGGGCGTTGCCGACGGCGTCGTACATCGTTTCGCGCTTGATGCCGGTGGGGCGCGGCACCGGCGCTTCGAAGCGCGCCGGTGTCGGGCCGGACGGAATGTCGCCGAAATACTTCGCCACCAGCGGCTTGGCGGTGGCGACATCGATATCGCCCGACAGCACCAGCACGGCGTTGTTCGGGCCGTAGTTCGCCTTGAACCAGGCGTGGACGTCGGCGACGCTCGCGGCATTCAGATCGGCCATGCTGCCGATGGTGTCGTGGCGATACGGGTGGCCGGCGGGGAACAGCCCCTCCAGAATTGCATAGTCGGCAAGGCCGTAGGGGGCGTTGTCGCCCTGGCGCTTCTCGTTCTGCACGACCGAGCGCTGGGCATCGAGCTTGGCCTGCGTCACCGCGCCGAGCAAATGCCCCATGCGGTCCGATTCGAGGAACAGCGCGAGGTCGAGCGCCGAGGTCGGCACGGTTTCATAATAGTTGGTGCGGTCGAACCACGTCGAGCCATTGGCGTCGGTGGCGCCGATGCTTTCGAGCGGTTCGAAGAACAGCGCGTCGTGGTTTTCGGAGCCGTAGTACATCAGATGTTCGAACAGATGCGCGAAGCCGGTCTTCCCCAGCGGTTCGTCCTTCGACCCGACATGATACCAGACGCTGACCGCCACCACCGGCGCCTTGCGGTCGGTATGGACGACGACGCGCAGCCCGTTGGGCAAGGTGAAGCTGTCATGCTTGAGCGCGACCGAGGCGGCGAGTTCGGACAGCGGTGCGGGGGCGAACGCCGTTTGCGGTGCGGCGGCGGTCTTGGCAGCGCTCGCCGGGGCGGTTTGCGCGGGCAGCGCCGGTGCCAGCACCAGCGCCATTGCCGCAAAACCTGCCCAATACACCTCACGCAACATCTGGCGCATTCGTCACTCCTGCCGCAACTTGTCTATTCCAGTGCCATAGCTGTGTCGCTACCGTTGCACCAGACGTCGCCGGGGGCGGCGCGGCGTATGGTTTCGGAGCGACGATGAGTAATTTCACACGTGCGGGTCTGGGCGGGATGGCCGCACTGTTGTTGTCGGGTGCGGGCCTTGCCGCGCCGGTCGCCCCGCCGTCGGGCAGCATCACTGCGGCCGAATTGCAGGCGACGGTGACCTTTCTCGCCGATGACCTGCTCGAAGGCCGGCAAATCGGCCGGCGCGGCCACGCCATCGCGATGCGCTACGTTGCCGCGCAGTTCAAGGCGATGGGGCTCGAACCCGCCGGTACGCAGGGCTTTTTCCAGCCGATCAATTTCGAGGAGCGCAGCTTCGCCTCCGACCGCGAAACACTGACACTGACGCGCGGCGACAAGACATCGGTGTTCGTCAACGGTGTCGATCTGTCGGTCGGGCCGGGCAATGTCGTCGGCCCCGAAACCATCAGCGCGCCACTGGTGTTCGTCGGCTTCGGGCTGGCGTCGAAGGAACTCGGCATCGATGACTATGCCGGGCTCGACGTGCGCGGCAAGATCGTCGTTGCGCTGGCGGGCGCCCCCAAGTCGCTCAACAGCGAAATCGCCGCGCATCTGGCACGCGGCAAAAGCGGCGAGGCCGCCGCGCTCGGTGCCGTCGGCATGATTACCGTGCGCACCATCGCGCAGGCCGAACGCGGCCCCTGGTCAAAGACCGTCAGCACCGCGCGGCTGCAGCGCCGCAACTTCGTCAACCCCGATGGCAGCGCCGGCGGTGACGCCGGCAGCCTGAAATTCTCGGCGAACGTCGATGATGCCGCCGCCGCGCAACTGTTCGCCGGCAGCGCGATGAGCTTCGCCGCGGTGCAAGCCGCTGCCGACACCGGCGCGCCGCACGGCTTCGCGCTGACCGGCACCGCCAAGCTCGACCGCAGCAACGCCGTCACCACCATCACCAGCGCCAACCTGCTAGCGCGGCTGCCGGGCAGCGACCCGGCGCTGACTGACCAGCTCGTGCTGCTGTCGGCGCACCTCGATCATCTTGGTATGCGCACCGGAGAAGGCGACACCATCTACAACGGCGCGCTCGACAATGCCGCCGGCGTCGCGACCTTGCTGGCGGTGGCGCGCAGCTTCGCCGCCGAGAAAAAGCCCCCCAAACGCTCACTGCTGTTCCTCGTCACCACCGGCGAGGAAGGCGGGCTGATGGGGTCGAGCTATTTCGCGCGCTACCCCACCGTCGGCATCGAACGCATCGTGTCGGAGGTCAACATCGACATGCCGATCCTGACCTGCGACTTCGCCGACGTCATCGCCTATGGCGCCAACCGCTCGACCATGGGCCCGATGGTCGCCGCCGCCGCGAAAAAGCAGGGGCTGGGGCTGATGGCCGACCCGCAGCCGAGCGAGGCGCTGTTCACCCGCTCAGACCATTACCCGCTCGTCCGCGCCGGCGTGCCCGCGGTCTATCTGCGCACCGGCTGGCACGACACCCAGGGCGGCATGACCTGCCGCGACGCCGAAAACCTGTTCCGCCGCACCCACTACCACGAACCCAGCGATGACCTGTCACAACCGATAGACTGGAACGTCGCCGTCAAATTCGCCCGCATCAACGCCGAAATCAGCCGCACCATCGCCAACGCCCACGACGCACCGCGCTGGTATTCAGGCGACTATTTCGGCGAGGTGTTTGCGCCGGCGGCGCCTAAGGCCAAGCGCGAATAGGAAAGAGCCTCCGGCGGGCAGGCCAGTTCTTGTCCAAGATGGCGGCCTGCACCCGATTGTTTAGCACTGTGTCATTCCCGCGCAGGCGGGAATCCATGCAACGCTGGAGATGGATTCCCGCCTGCGCGGGAATGACTTGCTCTATATAATGGGTGCAGGGGTCACCCCTGCCCGCCGGAGGCCCTGCTACTTCGGCGTTACCCGCAGCACCTTGCCTTCATCCTCGTCAGTCGAAATCCAGATCGCGCCGTCGGGCGCGACGCGGACGTCGCGGACGCGTTCGGTGATTTCGGGGAAGATGCGGGACTGGCCGATGACCTTGCCGTTGGCGTCCATGTCGATGCGTTTGACCTGCGGGATGGCGAGCGCGCCGGTGAGCAGGTCGCCTTGCCAGTCCTTGAACATCGCGCCGCGGTAAACGGCGAGCCCTGAGGGGCCGATCGACGGCACCCAGACGACGATGGCGTCCTTCATGCCGGGGTAGGTTTTGTACGGCGAGATGGTGGCGCCGGAATAGTCGAGGCCTTTGGTGGCGACCGGCCAGCCGTAGTTGCTGCCGCGCGCGATGATGTTGATTTCGTCGCCGCCTTGCGGGCCGTGTTCGCTTTCATAGACGCGGCCGGTGACGGGATCGAGTGCGAGGCCCTGCGGGCTGCGGTGGCCGTAGGTCCAGGTTGGCTTGCTGGCGCCGGGTTTGTTCACGAACGGGTTGTCGGCGGGGACGGCGCCGGTGTCGGTGATGCGGATGACCTTGCCGAGACCCGATTCGAGTTTCTGCGCCTGTTCGCGGAAGTCGAAGCCGTCGCCCACCGTCATCAGCAGCGTGCCGTCGGGCAGGAACGCCATGCGGCCGCCGTAGTGCACCGGCGTGTTTTTGGTCGGGCTGACGGTGAAGATGGCCTTCACGTCGGTCAGCGCGTTGCCCACCAGCTTGGCGCGCGCGATGTGCGTGGCGTTGGCCGACGGCGTGCCGGCGGCGTACGACAGATAGATCAGGCCGTTTTCAGCGAATTTCGGGTGCAGCACGACATCGAACAGCCCGCCCTGGCTCTTTTCATAGACTTTGGGGACGCCGCTGATGCTGCCGAGCTTGCCCTTGTCGAGCACGCGCAGGCGGCCGGCGCGTTCGGTGATGAGCACACGGCCATCGGGCAGGAACGCCATGCTCCACGGATGGTTGAGCCCCGTCGCCATCGGCGTGATCGTGTAATTTGCGGCGAAAGCGGGGGTCGTGACCATCGTCACCGCCGCGATTGCCGCCAAAAACTGCTTTTTCATGCCTATCTCCCGGTTGCCAACACCTATCGCGGTATCGGGCCAACTGTGTAAAGATGCTGGCGCAACAATGGGGACTTGTCGATGCGCATCGTGCGAATTCTTGTCAGCTGGCTGATTGCCGTCATCGTGACGACGGCCGGCATCAGCGTCATCCACAGCCTGCGTATCCAGAGCGGCCTTGCCGAACTCGGCGTCGAATTGCCGCTGGGGCTGCGGCTGTCGACCATCGGCCGCGACTTCATCGGACTGGCGCCGGCGCTTGGCGCGGTGGTGGCGATTGCGCTCGCCATCGGGTTTGTGGTCGCCGCATTGCTGCGGCCGCGGCTGCCGTCGCTGGCGTGGATTGCCTATCCGCTGGCGGGTGGCGTGGCGATTGTCGTGGCGCTGGCGGCGATGCATTATTCGTATGACATCACGCCGATCGCCGGGGCGCGCGGCGCGCTCGGGCTGCCGTTGTTCGGGCTCGTCGGCGCAGTCGGTGGCTGGATTTTCGCGTGGCGGATCAAAAGACGCGCCTGACCCTTGTGTTGCCGAATAGCAACACCATATCGGGCGAGACAGGAGACACTCGCCCATGAATATCGAAAAATTTACCGACCGCGCCAAGGGCTTTCTGCAATCGGCGCAGACCGTTGCCATCCGCAACGATAACCAGCGCGTTGCGCCCGAACATTTGCTCAAGGCACTGCTTGAGGATGAGGAAGGCATGGCCTCGAACCTCATCCGCGCGGCCGGCGGCCGTCCCGAAACCGCGATGCAGGCGACGGACCTGGCGATTGCCAAGATCGCCAAGGTGACCGGCGCCGGCGCGCAGAATCTGCAGTGGGACAACGACACCGTCCGCATCCTCGACAATGCCGAGCAGATCGCCACCAAGGCCGGCGACAGCTTCGTGCCCGTCGAGCGCGTGCTGATGGCGGTTGCGCTCGCTACCACCACGGCGGCGGGCAAGGCGCTCGCCGATGCCGGCGTCACCGCCGTCGGCCTCAACAGCGCCATCGACAGCGTCCGCAAGGGCCGCACCGCCGACAGCGCCAACGCCGAAGCCGGCTTTGACGCGCTGAAGAAATACGCACGCGACCTGACGCAGGCCGCGCGTGACGGCAAACTCGATCCGGTCATCGGCCGCGACGAGGAAATCCGCCGCACCATCCAGGTGCTGCAGCGCCGCACCAAGAACAATCCGGTGCTGATCGGCGAGCCCGGCGTCGGCAAGACCGCCATCGTGGAAGGCCTGGCGCAGCGCATCGTCAACGGCGAGGTGCCCGAGACGCTCAAGGACAAGCAGCTCTACACCCTCGATCTGGGGTCGCTGGTCGCCGGCAGCCGCTACCGCGGTGACTTCGAGGAGCGCCTCAAGAAGGTGCTCAAGGAGATCAACACCCGCGGCGACATCATCCTGTTCATCGACGAGATCCACACCCTCGTCGGTGCCGGTGCGGCCGAAGGGGCCATCGACGCGGCCAGCATCCTCAAGCCGATGCTCGCCCGCGGCGAGCTGCAGACCATCGGCGCCACCACGCTCGACGAGTACCGCAAGCACCTCGAGAAGGACGCGGCCCTCGAGCGCCGCTTCCAGCCGATCAAGGTGGAGGAGCCCTCCGTGGCCCACACCATCGAGATCCTCAAGGGCCTGCGCGACCGCTACGAGCAGCACCACCGGGTCACCATCACCGACCAGGCGCTACTTCCCGAAAAGTCCGACGCGTTGCTGATGGCGATCCTGCCCGACCGACTGGGCCAGGGGGCCAACGTGCGGGCCTACGGTCTGGCATGGCTCAGTGTGGCAGCCGGCGAACTGACCGTGGCGGAAATCCCGCCTGCGCGACTGGCCCAGGAACTGGAACGACTGCGCCCGGCGGAGTTGCTGGTGCCTGAAGGTGCCTCTTTCGCCTTGGGC
>CALDHQ010000194.1 GCA_937894055.1 uncultured Polymorphobacter sp. | reverse complement strand
GCCCGACATGAACGCGCTCATGCCGATGACGGCGAGCAGGTTGAGGCCGAGCGTCACCGAAAACGGCGCAAATCGCGCGATGACCGGCAGCGCGGCACGCATCGCAACCGGCGATGCTGGCGGTGGCGCGACTGCCGAGCGCGCCACCCGGCGCGCGGTGTACGCCGTGACCGTCATCGAAACGGCAAGCACCGGCGCGATGGTCAGCGCCATGCCGACATAACCGGGCGCACCGCCGCCGAACTTCGCCACCAGCACCGGTCCGCCGGCGGCGCCCAATATCATCCCGCCGAACACGAACATCATGCGCCAGCCGAGCAGGCGCGCGCGCTCGGTGGGGGCGGGGGTGATTTCAGCGGGCAGTGCGGTCCACGGCACGCCGAACATGCTCCACGCCAGCGATGCCGCGAGATAGGCGGCGCTGACCGCGACGAAGGTCGCAGCATCGGTCGCCAGCCGCGGCAGGCAGAACAGCATCGTGAAGCTCAGCGTGCACAGCAGCGCGGCTGCGGCCATGAACGGCGCCCGCCGGCCCCAGCGCGACCGGCTCTGGTCGGAGCGGCGGCCGATGTACGGGTCGAAGAAGATGATCACCGCCTTGGGCAGCAGGATGGCGAGCGACGCCAGCCCGACCGGCAGCACCAGGATCTGCGTCATGAAATACAGCAGCAGCACGCTCGGCACCATCGCCGACACGCCGGCAGCGATGCCGCCGCTGGCATAGCCGGCGAGCAGGGGCGGGCGCAGCGCCGCGGCTGCGCTCATGCGGCGGGGCGCGCGCCGACGATCGAGACGCGGTGGCCGGAACGGCTGAGCGGGAAATAATCCCAGACCGCGTGGTGCTGCGTGCAGCGATTATCCCAGAAAACCAGCGTGTTCGGCGTCCAGCGGACGCGGCAGCTCAGCGCCGGCTGGGTTTCGATGACGCGGTAGAGCATCTCCAGCAGCGCATTGCTTTCAAAGCGCGCCAGCTGCGGGATGTGCGAGGTGAAGCCGCGATTTACGTAAAGCAGCTTGCGGCCGGTTTCGGGGTGGCGGACGACGATGGGGTGCTCGTTCTTGGCGAATTCCTGGCCCTGCGGCGCATAGCCATAGCCCTGGATCCACGGGATGGCACCGTCATGCACCGCAGTCAGCCCTTCGAGCATCGCCTGCATCGGCGCCGACAGCATTTCATAGGCGAGGTGGGTGTTGGCGAACAGCGTATCGCCGCCAAAGCCGTGCTGGCCGCCGATTTCGGGGGTTTCGGGGAGGTAGAGCAGCGACCCCATCGGCGGCTCGGCGTCGCAGGTGACATCGGTGTGCCAGCCCTCGCCGGCAACGAACTTCGATTCGGCGTCGGCGACAATCTCCAGCCGCTCGATGTCGCCGCCCTTCATGCGCTGCAGCGGGTGGACGTGCAGCGCGCCGAAGCGCCGCGCAAAGCGCTTGTGGTCCTCGCCGCTGAGGTGCTGGTCGCGGAACACGATGACATGGTGTTCGAGCAGCGCGCGATGGACTTCGTCGAACTGGTGGTTCGATAATTCGCCGGACAGGTCGACGCCTTCGATTTCGGCGCCGATGACCGGCGTCAGCGGGCGCACCGAAATCGCCTCATACGGGGCAGGGCGGTTGAGCACGAGCTTGCTGACAGCTTCCAAACCTTCGCGGTGCATGATCGGTCCCCTTGGTATTTGTTTGTCGATTTTGCGTCTCATACGCTGGCAGCGGCGCCAGTGTTTGACATTTGGGGCCATGCATTTGATAGTTGGGGTCATGCCACACCCCCCCTCGACCCGCGTACCGCTGACCCGCAGTGCTGCGCTGTCGGGCTATGCCGATCTGGCGCGGACGCTGGGCCTCGATCCGGTGCGCATGGTGGCCGCCGCCGGCCTGCCGCTCGCCTGTTTGAATGACCCCGACCTGCGTATTCCGGTGCCGCAGGTCGGCCGGTTGCTGACCGCCTCTGCAGAGCGAACGCAGCGACGCGATTTCGGGCTGTTGCTTGCCGAAAAGCGCAGCCTCGCCAATCTCGGCCCGCTGGGGCTGTTGGCGCGCGAGCAGCCGACGATGCGGCAGGCGATCGCAATGATGGCGCCGTCGA
>CALDHQ010000193.1 GCA_937894055.1 uncultured Polymorphobacter sp. | reverse complement strand
CGCGCTCAAGGACTTGCTGAACAAACTCGGCTCAACGAACCACGAAGCGCGCCAGGATAGCGCGGCGCTCGATCCGTCGGTGCGTGGCGGTTATGTCTTCAATTCGACGCTCGCGGGCATCGAAACCGCCGATGTCGTGCTGCTCGTCGGCACCAACCCGCGCCTCGAAGCGCCGCTGGTCAACACGCGGCTGCGCAAGGCGGTCCGCAAGCGCGGCGCCAAGGTGTTCGCGATCGGCCCGGCGCTCGACCTAACCTATCCGCACGTTGCGCTGGGTGACGATCTGGCGCTGCTGGGCAAGCTGCCCAAGGAAGCCGCCGACGCGCTCAAGACCGCCGAGCGCCCCGCGATCATCATCGGCATGGGCGCGCTGGCACACCCCGGCGCGCACGCTGCGGCGCAGAAGCTCGCCACCAAGTACAAACTGGTGCGTGACGGCTGGAACGGCTTCAACGTGCTGCATACCGCCGCCGCGCGCGTCGGCGGGCTCGACATCGGCTTCACCGCGAACGGCGTGGATGCCATCCTGAATCACAGCGGCAAGCTCAAGGTCGTGTTCCTTGCCGGTGCCGATGACATCAGCACCAAGGCGCTCGCCGACACCTTCACCGTCTATATCGGCAGCCACGGCGACCACGGCGTCGCGCACGCCGATGTCATCCTGCCGGCGGCCGCCTATGCCGAAAAGCCCGGCACCTGGGTCAACATGGAAGGCCGCGTCCAGCGCGGCTACCGCGCCGTGTTCGCCCCCGGCGAAGCCCGCGAGGACTGGAGCATCTACCGTGCGCTGTCCGACGTGCTTGGCGTGACGCTGCCGTACGACAACATAGACGCATTGCGCGCCCGCATCGCTGCCGAATGGCCGCATCTGGGCAGCGAAGGTCTGACAGCTTCCGCGTGGGGCGACTTCGGCGGTGACGCCAAGCTCGAAGGCGGCGCCATCCGCCTGCCGGTGACCAATTTCTACACGACCAACGCCATCGCCCGCGCCAGCGAGACGATGGCCGAATGTGTCGCGCAAATCCTGAACGGGCATGAGCCCGCACTGCAGGCGGCCGAATAATGGGCTTCACGCACTTCTTCGAAGAACTTTTCGCCGGCTGGTTCGGCGCCGGCTTCGGCAGCGGCTTCGGCTATCTGGTCGCGACGATCATCCTGATCCTCGTCATCGCGCTGCCGGTGATGCTCGCGGTCGCTTTCTCGGTGTATTTCGACCGCAAGATATGGGCCGCAATGCAGATGCGCCGCGGCCCCAACATGGTCGGGCCATTGGGGCTGCTGCAGTCGTTCGCCGACGCCGCCAAGCTGTTCCTCAAGGAAACCATCATCCCGTCGAGCGCCAACAAGGGCGTCTTTGTCATCGCGCCGATGATCATGCTGACGCTGGCGCTGATCTCTTGGGCGGTCATCCCGTTCGACTATGGCGTCGTGCTCGCCGACCTCAACGTCGGGCTGCTCTACCTATTCGCGGTGAGCTCGCTCGGCGTCTACGGCATCATCATGGCGGGCTGGGCGTCGAACTCGAAATACCCGTTCCTCGGCGGGCTGCGTTCGGCCGCACAGATGGTCAGCTACGAAGTCTCGATCGGCTTCATCATCGTCTGCGTCGTGCTCTACGCGCAAAGCTTCAACCTCAGCGCCATCGTGCTGAGCCAGAAGGGCAATATTCTCGGACTGTTCAACGGTAACATCTTCAACCCGCTGCTGTTCCCGATGGCGATCATGTTCTTCATCTCGGCGCTCGCCGAAACCAACCGGCCGCCGTTCGACCTTCCCGAAGCCGAAGCCGAGTTGGTTGCAGGCTATCAGGTCGAATATTCGAGCATGTCCTTCGCGCTGTTCTTCCTCAGCGAATACGCCAACGTGCTGCTGATGTGCGCGCTGACCAGCATACTCTTTTTGGGCGGCTGGCTACCCCCGATCAACTGGGCACCGCTGTATCTGATCCCCGGCATCTTCTGGATGTTCGGCAAGATCGCCTTCATGTTTTTCGTCTTCGCCTGGGTCAAGGCAACTGTCCCGCGCTACCGCTATGACCAGCTGATGCGTCTGGGCTGGAAGGTCTTCCTGCCGCTGTCGCTGGCGTGGGTCGCGGTGGTCAGCGGCTGGCTGGTCTTCACCGGGCATTTTGCCACTTTGCCGGGGGGTGCGTAACCATGAATGCAATCTTCCGTGCGGGTAAGTCGCTGCTGCTGCTCGAATTCGTTCGCGGCATGGCGCTGACCTTGAACTATTTCTTCCGGCCCAAGGCGACGCTCAACTACCCGTTTGAAAAGGGCCCGATCTCCCCGCGCTTCCGCGGCGAGCATGCGCTGCGCCGCTATCCCAATGGTGAAGAACGCTGCATCGCCTGCAAGCTGTGCGAGGCGGTGTGCCCGGCGCAAGCCATCACCATCGAAGCCGAACCGCGCGAAGACGGCAGCCGCCGCACGACGCGCTACGACATCGACATGACCAAGTGCATCTATTGCGGCTTCTGTCAGGAAGCCTGCCCGGTCGATGCCATTGTCGAAGGCCCGAATTTCGAATTTTCGACCGAAACGCGCGAAGAACTGATCTACGACAAGGACAAGCTGCTGGCGAACGGCGAACGCTGGGAACGCGCCATCGCGGCCAACATCGCGGCGGACGCCCCATGGCGTTGAGCGGCAACCTCCTTACCGGCTTTGGAAATGATCTGACGTGATTGAAGCCCTCATCTTCTACATGTTCGCCGGGCTCGTGGTGGCTTCGGGCATCATGGTCATTCTGGCGCGCAACCCGGTGCATTCGGTGCTCTGGCTGATCCTGGCGTTCTTCAACGCCGCCGGCCTGTTCGTGCTGCTCGGCGCCGAGTTCCTCGCGATGATCCTCGTCATCGTCTACGTCGGCGCGGTCGCGGTGCTGTTCCTGTTCGTCGTGATGATGCTCGATATCGATTTCGCGGCGTTGCGTGCCGGTTTCGCGCGCTACCTGCCGTTCGGGCTGGCGCTCGGCGCGTTGCTGCTCGCCGAGCTCGTCATCGTGCTTGGGGCGTGGTCGATGGCCGATATCCAGCCGGCACTGGCGCAGGCGCCCGTCGCGGCCGCTGAAGGCATGTCGAACACCCAGGCGCTCGGTAGCCTGATCTATACGAAATACGTCTATATCTTCCAGACGGCAGGCTTGGTGCTGCTGACCTCGATGATCGGTGCAATCGTGCTGACGCATCGCCAGCGTCCCGGCACGCGGCGCCAGAACATCGGCAAGCAGGTGGCACGCCAGCCGGGCGAGTCGACGCACGCCATCAAGGTCGAGACCGGCGCCGGGCTGGTGGGTCGCGGGGAGATCAAGCGATGACCATTGGGCTGGGCCACTATCTGACCGTCGGCGCGATCCTGTTCGTGCTCGGCGTGCTCGGCATCTTCATCAACCGCAAGAACGTCATCGTCATCCTGATGTCGGTCGAAATGATCCTGCTCGCGGTCAACATCAATCTGGTCGCCTTTTCGGCGTTCCTGCATGACCTGTCGGGGCAGATTTTCGCGATGTTCGTGCTGACCGTCGCGGCGGGCGAGGCGGCAATCGGCCTCGCCATTCTCGTCATCTATTTCCGTAATCGTGGGACCATCGCGGTCGACGACATCAACATGATGAAGGGCTGACGTGGTCCAGCTTCTGGTATTCCTGCCGCTAATCACGGCGCTGATCGCTGGCCTGGGCGGCCGCATCATTGGCAAGGTTCCGGCCAAGCTGCTGACGACCGCCGGGCTGTTCACCTCGGCTGCGCTGTCGTGGGTGGTGTTCGTGCAAATCGGGCTCGGCGGCGGTGCGGCTTACAGCATCCACCTGCTCGACTGGATGGAATCGGGCGACCTCGTCATCGATTGGGCGCTCAAGATCGACACGCTGACCGCGGTGATGCTCGTCGTCGTCACCACCGTGTCGGCGCTCGTCCACCTGTATAGCTGGGGCTATATGGACGAAGACCCCGACCAGTCGCGGTTCTTCGCCTATCTGTCGCTGTTCACCTTCGCGATGCTGATGCTGGTGACCGCCGACAACCTCGTGCAGATGTTCTTCGGCTGGGAAGGCGTCGGCCTCGCGTCATACCTGCTCATCGGTTTCTGGTATCACAAGCCGTCGGCGAACGCCGCGGCGATCAAGGCATTCGTCGTCAACCGCGTCGGCGACTTCGGCTTCTCGCTCGGCATCTTCGGCACCTTTCTGGTGTTCAAGACGGTCAACCTCGATGCCATCCTGACCGCAGCGCCCGGCATGACCGGCGCGACGTTCATGTTCCTCGGCCACCAGGTCGATGTCATGACGACCTTGTGCCTGCTGCTGTTTGTCGGTGCGATGGGCAAGTCGGCGCAGCTGGGCCTGCACACCTGGCTGCCCGACGCGATGGAAGGCCCGACCCCGGTCAGCGCGCTGATCCACGCCGCCACCATGGTCACCGCCGGCGTGTTCATGGTCTGCCGCCTGTCACCGATGTTCGAAACCAGCGCCACCGCGCTGACCGTCGTCACCTACGTCGGTGCCGCGACCGCGCTGTTTGCCGCGACCGTCGGCACCGTGCAGACCGACATCAAGCGCGTCATCGCCTATTCGACCTGCTCGCAGCTCGGCTACATGTTCTTTGCCGCCGGCGTCGGTGCCTATGGCGCGTCGATGTTCCACCTGTTCACGCACGCCTTCTTCAAGGCGCTGCTGTTCCTCGGTGCCGGCTCGGTCATCCACGCCATGCACCATGAACAGGACATGCGGTATTATGGCGGCCTGCGGAAGCACATCCCGCTGACCTTTGCGGCGATGACGATCGGCACGCTGGCGCTGACCGGCTTCTTCTTCACTGCCGGCTATTATTCGAAGGATGCCATCCTTGAAGCGGCGTTCGCGCGCGGCACCGAAGCCGGCTATGTGGCGTTCACCGTTGGCGCCTTCGCAGCGTTCCTGACGAGCTTCTATTCATGGCGGCTGGCGTTCCTGACCTTCTTCGGCAAGCCGCGCTGGTCGGGCTCCGAGCATATCCAGCACGCGGCGCACGGTGACCATGGTCACGACGACCACGCGCATGACGCTCATGACGCCCACGGTCATGGCCATGATGACGGCACCGCCGGCTATCACCCGCACGAAAGCCCGTGGACGATGCTGCTGCCGCTCGGCGTGCTGTCGGTCGGCGCGCTGCTCGCCGGCTGGGCGTTCCACAACCAGTTCGTCGGCGCCGAACATGGCGTTGATTTCTGGCGCGGCTCGGTCGCCTTCAATGTCGAGCTGATGGAGCGCATGCACCATGTCCCGGCGTGGGTGGTATGGACGCCGGCCATCGTCATGGCGCTGGGCTTCCTGCTCGCCTTCCAGATGTACATGCGTGATCGCACCGGTCCGGCGCGCTTCGTCGCGACCTTCCCGGGGCTGTACAACTTCCTCGTCCACAAATGGTATTTCGACGAACTCTACAACTTCGTGTTCGTGCGTCCGGCGTTTGCCATCGGCCGCTTCCTGTGGAAGCGCGGTGACCAGGGCGTCATCGACCGCTTCGGCCCCGACGGCGTTGCCGCCGCGGTGGTCAGCGGCGCGGGTGTCGCCAAGCGCTTCCAGTCGGGCTTTGTCTACAGCTATGCGCTGGTGATGCTGGTCGGCGTCGCGGCGGCGGTGACCTGGTTCCTGCCGCGCGTCATCGGGGGCCAGTAAGATGGGGTTTCCGGTGCTTTCGCTGCTGATTTTCCTGCCGATCGCCGGCGCGCTGTGGGTGCTGTTCGCGCCCGGTGGCGAGGCCGCGCGCGCGCAGAACGCCCGCGTTGCCGCGCTGGTGGTGACTTTGCTCGAATTCGCGCTCGCCATTCTGGTCTGGGTCAAGTTCGACAATGCCGATCCGGCGTTCCAGTTCACCGAATATGCGCCGCTGTTCGCGCCGTATTTCGCCTGGCATCTCGGGATCGACGGTATCGCGCTGCTGCTGATCGTGCTGACGGCGTTCCTGATGCCGCTGTGCATCCTCGCGTCATGGACCAGCATCAAGACGCGCGTGCCCGAATATATGGCGGCGTTCCTGCTGATGGAATCGCTGATGTTCGGCGTGTTCGCGTCGCTCGATCTGTTCCTGTTCTACCTGTTCTTCGAAGGCGGGCTGATCCCGATGTACCTGATCATCGGCATCTGGGGCGGGGCGCGGCGCATCTACGCCAGCTATAAATTCTTCCTCTACACGCTGCTCGGCTCGGTGCTGATGCTGCTGGCGATGCTGTACATGGTCGGCGTTGCCGGCACGACCGACATCCGCGCGCTGATGGCGTTCGATTTCGACCCGGCAGTGCAGACCTGGCTGTGGCTGGCGTTCTTCGCGTCGTTCGCGGTCAAGATGCCGATGTGGCCGGTGCACACCTGGCTGCCCGACGCGCACGTCGAGGCGCCCACTGCGGGCTCGGTCATTCTGGCCGGCGTGTTGCTCAAGATGGGCGGCTACGGCTTCGTGCGCTTCTCGCTGCCGATGTTCCCCGATGCCTCGGCGCAGCTGATGTGGCTGGTGTTCGGGCTGAGCATGGTGGCGGTGGTTTACACCTCGCTGGTTGCGCTGGTGCAGAACGACATGAAGAAGCTCATCGCCTATTCGTCGGTCGCGCATATGGGTTATGTGACCATGGGGATCTTTGCGGCCAATCAGCAGGGGGTTGAAGGCGCGATCTTCCAGATGCTGTCGCATGGCTTCATCTCGGGCGCGCTGTTCCTGTGTGTCGGCGTGATCTATGACCGGATGCACACGCGCGAAATCGATGCCTATGGCGGGTTGGTCAACCGGATGCCGGCCTATGCGCTGGTCTTCATGTTCTTCACCATGGCGAATGTCGGGCTGCCCGGCACCTCTGGCTTCATCGGGGAATTCCTGACGCTGGCCGGCATTTTCCAGGTGAACACCTGGGTCGCCGCCGTGGCAACATCTGGCGTGATCCTGTCGGCGGCCTATGCGCTGTGGCTGTACCGCCGCGTCGTCTTCGGCGACCTGATCAAGGAAAGCCTGCGCTCGATCACCGACATGACCCGCCGCGAGAAGGCCATCTTCGCGCCGCTGATCGCGATGACCCTGCTGCTTGGCGTCTATCCAAGCCTGGTCACCGATATCACCGGGCCGTCCGTGGCCAACCTTGTCACCGAGTATCAGGCTGCGCTGCCGGTTGCGACGGCCACGCAGATCGCCTTGCATTAAGGGACGCCCCATGACTTCCGATTTCCAGACCGTCCTGCCCGAGGTGATCATCGCCGTCGGGAGTGTGCAACCCCGCCGCAGAACCGAAGTGGCCGGCCAGCTTTTGGCATCGGTCCTGGAGGTGAAGGTGCAACCGGGCGACCGGGTCGCCATGTGGGCGCCGAACTGCGCCGAGTGGGTCATCGCCTGCTCGGGCATCCATCGCGTCGGCGCGGTGCTCGATCTCCCGGACGGCCTCGTGCACCTGCACGGGCGCGGCCCCCTCGGCCAGCTGCGCCAGCGCCGTGGCCAGGAAGTCGGCCGATATGTCCACCGCCACATAGCGCCGGGGCCGCAATAGCGGGAAGAGCGCAGCACCTTTGGCGCAGTTGCCGGCACCCAGGTCGACGATGACCGGTGCCGCGCCCGTGTGGGCGAGGGGTGTCCCTGGCAGCGGCGCGTGTGCGGCCGTGCTGGCCCCGTGGCGGGCGGGACCAGGGGCCGTGGACGGGTGTGCCGGCCACTCGGGCACGGGGTG
>CALDHQ010000192.1 GCA_937894055.1 uncultured Polymorphobacter sp. | reverse complement strand
GACAGCATCGTCTTGACCTTGTCGAGGCCACCCAGCGCGATGCCGGTGTCGAGTTCGACCACGACGTCGCCGGCATTGTCGACATAGTAGAAGTCGTTGCCGTCGCCGCCGGTCATGGTGTCGGCACCGGCCTTGCCGTCGATGATGTTGGCGCCGGCGTTGCCGATCAGGATGTTGGCGGCAGCATTGCCGGTCAGGTTGCTGGTGGGGGCGCTGCCCACCACCGTCAGGTTTTCAAGCCCGGTGGCGAGCACATAGCTGCGATCTGTGATGACGGTGTCGTTACCGCCGGCTTCGATGATCGTCTGCGTCGGGTTGTTGACGTAGTAGGTGTCGTCGCCGAGACCGCCCAGATAGGTATCGGTACCGAAGCCGCCGTTGATGATATCGTTGCCGATGCCGCCGACGATGGTGTTGTTTTCGTCATTGCCGTTGAGGACGGCGTCCGCGGTGCCGGTGTAGATCAGCGTTTCCAGCTCATGGCCCATCGTCCACGAAATCGACGAATAGATGGTGTCGTTGCCGCCGGTGTCGACGATCTTGTCGCCGCTATGGTCGACATAATAGATGTCGTCACCGCCAAGACCTTCGAGGATGTCGGCACCGCCCTTGCCGTCCAGCACGTCATTGCCGTCCCAGCCGGTGATGTGGTTGACCTTGTCGTTGCCGGTGCCGGCGAAATCGCCAATGCCGCTGTAGGTCAGGTTGTCGGTGACCGCATCGAGAATGTACGACGAAAGCGGGGTGACCACGGTCGCATTCTCGGTGATCGTCAGCCGGTCGGCACGGCTCATCAACGGGTCAACCTCGATCGTGCCGTCCTGGTTCCAGAACTGCAGATTGTAGGTGCTGTCGATGACGTGGACATGGCCACTGTTGTTGGTGAACACGATGTCGTGCGACTTGTCGGTGATCTGGTAGCGCGGGGTGTTGTTGGCCGCGGTGCCGGTGCCCGACCAGATCAGCTTGTTGTCCGAAACCGTGCCGTAGACGTTTTCGAGCAGCATGCCCTGACCGGTGCCTTCGATGACGGTGTTGCCGGTGATCGACACGTCATGGAAGCCGAGGTTCTGGCCATTGTCATCGAGATAGATGCCGAGCATCGCATCGCCGGCGCCCTGTTCGAGCAGATTGTCCTTGATGACGATGCGATGCGCCGATTCATGGTCGGTCAGGATGTGGATGCGGTCGCCATGGTCGCCGGCGCCACCGAAATTCCACGGGTGGCTGGTCCAGGTGTGGTTGCCTTCGATGTTCAGCCCGTTGAGCACCGAGCCGGTGATCGGCGACGTGCGCAGATCGTGGATGGTGTTGAAGCTGATATCGATGTTGGTCGAATCGGAGAAGGTGACGCCCTTGTGGAACAGCGTGATGTCGCTGTTGTTGATCGAGCAATCCTGCGAGTTTTCGAAATTGACGCCCTTGCCGGTCGGCAGACCCAGCACGTTGCCGGTCGAATCGAGCGCGGTCGCGGTCTGCGGCACGCCGTTGATCGCCAGCCCGCCGCTGATCTTCGCATTGGTGATGGTGATGTGGTCGCTCTGGACAACGCGAACCGCCTGGGTGTTTTGGGTAGACGTCAGTGTCGGGGTCAGCTTGATGATCGAACCGTCGAGTGTCAGGTTGCTGACATTGCTCAACGCGACACCGGTAAAGCTGCCGCCCTTGATGGTCACGGTTTCGGCAAACGTCTTGTTGGCCATGTTCAGCTTGCCGTAGTTCCCGGCTGCCAGAATGAGCGTGTCACCCGACTGCAACGCCGCATACGCAGCCTTGTAGGTGTAGGTGTTTGCATAAAGCGTGGCCATTTTTGCCTCCATCACGGATGTACTTGTCGTCTGGAGGCCCCAAGATGCCCTTTCGGCAGCGCTGTTAAGTAAAATCGGCGCCTTTCACCCCTTGTTGCGGTAATTGCGGTAGTGCCCGTGCAACTCGATGGCACTGCACAGCGGACGACTGGGCGAATACGGGGATTCTACGGTAGCCGCCGGGTAATGCTTGGCGCCGGGCAAAATCATCATGCGCGGCGACCGATTCGGTCCTGCCGCTGCACGCCGCACCTTCAACTGCCGGCCAGTTTTCGCCGGCCGGCAGTTGATGCGGAAATATGTTGGGGGATTGCCAGTCAGGCGGCGCGGTTGCGACCGACATCATTGCGTCGGGATAGCGGTTCATGCGATAAATCGGGCGGGGCGACACTGACTACAGAAACGATGCGTGTGTTACGGGTGTTTAACGTTCTCCCGGCACACAAAATCCGCATCTGTAGTCACGAAGGTTATGACAGGGCATGTCGCGAAGCTTGGGTTGCCTGAAGAATTACATGCGCGCACCAGAGGGGGCGCCATGACGTTGAGCAAGCATGTCTATGTCGTCGATGACGACAGCATGGTGCGCAGTTCGACCGGCTATTTTCTCGAGTCTTCGGGATATGTGGCGCGGATGTGGAGCAGCGGCCAGGCGTTCATCGACGACATGCCCGGGCTGAGCCCCGGCTGTGTTCTGCTCGACGTGCGGATGCCGCAGATCGACGGGCTGCAGGTCATTGAACTGATGCACGACCGCCTCGCGCAGCTGCCGGTCATCGTCATGACCGGGCACGGCGACATCGCCACCGCGGTGCAGGCGATGAAGCTCGGCGCCAGCGACTTTCACGAAAAGCCGTTCGACGAGACGACGCTGATCGAAACGCTCGAACGGCTGTTCGCAGCGCTGGGCAAGCAGGTCGAGGCCGACGACCAGCGCGCCGAAGCGGCGCAGCGGCTGAAGCAGCTGACCAGGCGCGAGGTCGACATATTGCAGGGCCTGGCGGAAGGGCTGCCGAACAAGGTGCTGGCGTACCGGCTCGGCCTGAGCGTGCGCACCGTCGAGATGCACCGGTCGAACATGATGAACCACCTGGGTGTCCGGTCGTTGCCCGAAGCGCTGCGGCTGGCGTTTCTGGCCGGCGTGGTGGCGCTCGATGCCGGTGACGCGGGTGATGCCTAGTGGACGAATGCATCCTGCTGCTGGTTGACGATCCACGCGAAGCGCAGGCCATCGTGACGCAACTGGTGGCGACCGGGATTGCCGCCAGCGATTCGACGCCACGCGAAGTCGCCGCAGCGATCCGCGATTGCACGCTGGGCGCGCTGCTGCTGACCGACAAGATGCTCGACCGTTACGGCATCGAAGACGTGACCGCCGCGGTGGAGGCGCAACCGCCATGGTCGGACTGCCCGGTGCTGTTGCTGACGCATCGTGACTATGTGCCGGGCACTGACCGCAATGCAGTGATGGAGCTCGCCAACATAACGCTGGTCGAGCGGCCGCTGCACACCGGCTCGCTGGTCACGGCAGCGCGCGGGGCGCTGCGGGCGCGGGCGCGCCAGCGCAAGGCGCAGGTGGTTATGGAAGCGCATGACGCCGCCGAAGCGCAAGTCCGCGCGCTTGCCGCGTCGCTCGAGGCACGCGTCATCGAGCGCACCAGCGCACTGAACGCGGAAATGCAGCAGCGCGCGCTTGCCGAAGTGCGGCTGCGCGAAAGCGAAGAGCTGTATCGTTTGACGCTCGACCTCAATGACCAGATTGCGTGGAGCGCCGCCGGGGGTGGTGCGCCGCTCCTGGTCGGCGAGCGCCTCTACGAAGTGACCGGGCTGAGCTTCGAGAAGTTTGCCAATGGCGACTGGAGCAGTGTCGCGCATCCCGATGACCTGGCGCTGATTGGCGAAGTGTGGGAGCGGGCAGGCACGGTGGGCGCAGCGTTCGACGTGCAGTTTCGCGTGCGCCGTGGTGATGGCAACTACCGCTGGGTGCGTTCACGCGGGGCCCCGCGCCGCGATGCGGACGGGAACGTGGCGCAATGGTACGGCACCGTCGAGGATATCGACGAGCGCCACCAGGCAGAGGAGCGCTACAACCGCCTGCAAGCCGAACTGATCCATGTGTCGCGCGGCAGCGCCATGGGTGCGATGGCATCGACGCTGGCGCATGAACTCAACCAGCCGCTGACGGCGATCGCCAATTATGTGCGCGGCAGTCGCCGGATGGTCGGCGCGCTGACCGGCGACGGCGTGCAAAGCGTGCTCGATGCGCTGGGACAAGCCGATACCAGCGTCATCAAGGCCGTCGAAGTCGTGCGCCGGCTGCGCGAAATGGCGGCGCACAACCAGGACCAGCGCCGCGCCGAAAACCTGCCCGATTTGATCCGCGAGGCGAGCAAAGTGGCGCTGGCCGATGCCGGCGCGCTCGATATCGCCTACAAGATTGACCTCGATCCGCACGCCAAGACAGTTTTTGCCGACCGGATCCAGATTCAGCAGGTGCTGACGAATTTGCTGAGCAATGCCGTCGAGGCGCTGACACCAAATGGTATGCGCCGGATCGCCATCCAGACGAAGCTGGTCGGTGACACCTGCGAGATTTCGGTACGTGACACCGGCACCGGCGTTTCGCCGCAAGCCGCGCCGCGCCTGTTCGAACCGTTCAATTCAACCAAACTTGCCGGTCTGGGCATCGGCCTGTCGATCAGCCGGACCATCGTCGAGGCGCATGGTGGCCAGATCCGGCATGAAGCGCGTCCCGGCGGCGGCGCGATATTCCGCTTCACGCTGCCCTGCGCGCCGGCAGCACGCCAGCCCGCCGTGGCACCCGCACAACACTAGGCGTGCCGGGTCAGCGCGGGGCGCGTTCCCAGCGCTGCATTGCACGGCGCAGGCTCGTGGCATCCTGATAGCCCAGCTGCTCGGCAATATCGGCAAAGCCGAGCGTGCCCGCTGCCAGCATGCGCGTGGCGCGGCGCTGCAGTTCGTTTTCGAGCAGCGCGCGGAAGCCGCTGCCTTCATCCGCCAGCCGCCGCGTCAGCGTGCGCCGCGAGACGCCGATGATCTGCGCGCAGCGTTCGGCATCGAGCCGGCCGGGCGGCGCCTGCGCCAGTATCTGCGCGACGCGGTTGTGGAGCTGATCCGACGCGAAGCTGCCGCCGGTGCGCGCCTTGACCATCGCCTCGAGGTTAGCGAGCGCGCTGGCATGCAGCGCCGGATCGGCAAACGGCGAGGCAATGGCCAGCCAGCTGGTCGGCAGCGCGATGAAGCTCACGGCCTGGTCGAAGACCGTCGGGCCGCCGAGTCTGGCGGCGAGCAGTTCGCCGTGCCGCGTGCGTTCGCCCGCCAGGCCGTAGCGCAGCGACGCAAGCGACTGCGCCGATTGTGTCGTCAGTCCGCCAATCAACGACTGCAGCGCCATCATCGAAACGCTGGCGACGATGTGCCAGGCCGGGGTGGCAATATCGGCAATGCATTCGAGTTCGACCAGCGAGCGCGAGCGGCCGCGGCGCAGGCTGACGCGCGCCATCGGCGTCCGGATCTGCGTGTACCGGCACAATATGCCCAGCGCGTCGCCCAAAGTCGCTGCCGACTGGGTCGCGACGCCGACCGGTCCGTACGCTGAAAAGTGCAGCAGTTCCTTGACGTCGAAGATCCAGCCCGGCGGGAACAGCCGGTTGGCGTTTTCGAAAAACTGAACCTGCTGCCGGACGGTGATCTCGCTGGCAGTCTTCTCGATTTCGTCTGCGTTCAACCCGATGCCGTCGATCAGCGCGGCGCGGCGCTCAGGCGTGGTCGCGACGTGTCGCCAGACCAGCCGCATGTGGCTGACCGTCATCGGCATATCGAGGCGCGGGTCGGTTTTGGCCATTTGGCTCAAAATGCCTCAACTTTGGCGCAATTGGTAGTGCGCATTGCAAAAACAATGCGTTATATTTCGCTCAACTATTTCCAGAACAGGGGGCTTGATCATGAAGCATAATATCCTGATTTCAACGGCCATGGCTGCGGTGACCACACTGGCCTTCCCGGCGCAGGCGCAAGTCGTCACCGGCACGCTGGGTTCGCCGTCGGCGACGACGACGATCGAGGGCCGGCAACTGCCCAACCCCGATCCCAAATTCGGCGGCGTGATCAAGGACAATGCGCTGGATTCGAAGATCTGGTGGGCACCGCGCATCGTGCCGCCCGCATCGGCGCCCAACGTGCTGCTGATCATCACCGACGATTCGGGCTTCGGCGTGCCGAGCACCTTTGGCGGCGTCATCCCGACGCCGACGATGGACCGCATCGCCGCGCAGGGCCTGCGCTATAACCGGGTGTTTTCTACGGCGCTGTGTTCGCCGACGCGCGCCGCACTGATTACCGGCCGCAACCACCATTCGGCGGGCTTCGGGGTGATTTCGGAGCAGTCCACCGGCTTCCCCGGCTACAACAGCATCATCGCGCAGGACAAGGCCACCATCGGCCGCATCCTGCTCGACAACGGCTATGCCACCGCGTGGTTCGGCAAGGACCACAACGTCCCGGCGTTTGCCGCCAGCCAGGCCGGGCCGTTTAACCAGTGGCCGAACGGTCTGGGCTTCGAATATTTCTACGGCTTCATCGGCGGCGACGCCAACCAGTGGCAGCCCAACCTGTTCCGCAACTCCACGCAGATCTACCCGTTCCTCGGCAGCGCGCCGGGCCAGTGGAACCTCGTCACTGCGATGGCCGATGACGCCATCGACTATATGACGCGCATCCACCAGATCCAGCCCGACAAGCCGATCTTCATCAAATACGCACCCGGTGCCACGCACGCGCCGCACCATCCGACGAAGGAATGGGTCGACAAGATCAGCGCGATGCATCTGTTCGACGACGGCTACAACAAGCTGCGCGACAAGATTTTCGCCAACCAGAAAGCGATGGGCATCATTCCGCAAAACGCCACGCTGGCGCCCTGGCCCGAAAAATTCATCAGGTCGTGGGACAAGTTGACCCCGACCGAACAGAAACTGTTCATCAAGCAGGTCGAGGTGTTCGCCGCCTATGCCGCCTATAGCGACTATGAAACCGGCCGCGTCGTCGATGCCTTCCAGAAGCTTGGAAAACCCGAAAACACGCTGGTCATCTACATCAACGGCGACAATGGCACGAGCGCCGAGGGCGGGCCGCTCGGCACGCCCAACGAGGTGGCCTTCTTCAATGGCCTCAACATGCTGCCCGTCGACGTGCAGATGAAGTTCTATGACGTATGGGGCACCGACAAGACCTACAACCACATGTCGGCGGGGTGGTCCTGGGCTTTCGACACGCCGTTCAGCTGGTTCAAGCAGATCGCCTCGCATCTGGGCGGCGTGCGCCAGGGCATGGCCGTGTCCTGGCCCGGCCACATCGACGCCGGCGGTGGCCTGCTGCTGGGCGCCGGTGCAATGCTGATCGCCCTGTTGCCTGGCCAGCGTCGGCACCGCCAGCACCCGCCGCCTGGCACCGGCAATGCGGCCCAGGCCGCAGCCGCAGCTGGCATGGAAAAACGCAAGCGCAGGCGCTCCAGTAGCCCTATCCGCCCACAACGCTTTGTCCTGGTCACGCTGTTGCTGGCACTCCTGCTGTGGGGCAGCGGGCTCGCCCTGTTTCGCTGGAGCGGCCTGCTGTTCGATGGGCTGAACCTGTTTTTCGGGCTCGCCGCCGTGCTCGCCAGCCTGTTCTTCAGTGCCCTCATCGAGTATGAACAGCAACGCAAGGAAGCCGAAAGCGCCTTGCAGGAGCAACGCCTCAAGGGCGCCAAGCTGGCCGGCGAACTGGAGGCGGCCCGGCGCATCCAGCTGGGTACGCTGCCCGTGGCCAGCGAGCTGTTCGGGCAGGAAGCCCGCTTCCAGATCGAAGCCGTGCT